>DATKQH010000165.1:0-29844 GCA_035532775.1 Streptosporangiaceae bacterium | reverse complement strand
CTCACCGCCACGGCGTGGCCCGCCCACCTCCAAGATGCTGATGCGCAGGCGAAGGTACTTGTCGCCGAAGTGCCGGAAGAAGATCGGCGAGCCGACGCAGACCGGGACCGGCTGCTGACCAGCCATGCCCGGCCCGTCTTTTGTGATGAAATCGCAAAAGAACGCGGACGAGACCGGCCTGGCGGGCATGCCGACACGGCGGCTGCTGTCGCGGCGGCGCGCTCTGGCCGCACGGCTCGGGGGCGCCGAGCAGGTGCTGTCCGGCTCGCCGACTCGCCGTCCGCAGTCTCCTGCGCCGCTCACCTGGCCCTCGACACCCAACTCACGGACCGCATGGCGAGGAGTGGCCCCAGATCCCGGTCACTGACAGTGCCTAGCCGATCGAGGCAAAATTAGCGCGGATCGCCGAATACGTATTCCTACTAATCTTATAGATATTCGTTTGCGTGGGCGCGCAGAAAGACCCGTTCGGTGCGACTCGGCTGGGCGCTTCGGCGCGCCGGCACGGCTGGGTCGCCCGGTTGCCGACCAGCGTCAGGGTCGGGCCTGCGCTGGCCTGGGGGACCGTCACTGCGCCGCTGCTTGCCAATGCCCGCGGGTCAGGGACGGTGATCGCTGACCCGCAGGCGGAGCGCCCAGGCGTTGCGCTGCCCCGGGAGCGCCGGCGGCCTCAGCCCGCGGTAGGCGACGGTGGCGTAGTCATAACTGGTCCGGCCCTCGCTCCACCCAGTCACGAACACCCTGGTCCCGGCAGGGCTCACCGCCACGCAGTGCGCGCCGCCGTTGTTCGCGGGGCCGTGGTAGCGGCTGGCCCACCGCTGCCTGCCGGTGGCGGCGCTGTAAGCCACCGTCGCGTAGTCGCCGGGGTTCGTCCGGTCAAAGCTGTACCCGATCACGAACACCCTGCCCCCGGCCGGGCTCACCGCCACCACCAAGGCGTAGTCGTTACTGTTCGCGGGGCCGTTGTAGCGCCTGACCCACAGCTGCCTGCCGCTGGCGATAACCCGCTGAACGGAACATCACGCAATTCATCGCCGCCAGTTCATCGCCGCCGGGACCTAATGGCCCTTCACTTGAGCACTAATGGCCCTGTTCCCCGCTACCGGAGGCCCCAAGGATTGGTACTGAGGATTCAGTAGGACCCGCCAGCGGCAGGCTAAGGCGGGTTAAGAGGAGGAGCAGGAAATGAGCGGAATCGTTGTGGGCGTGGATGGCTCACCCAACTCCGGGCGAGCACTGAGCTGGGCGCTGAGCGAGGCAGCGAAAGTGCATGCCCCGCTGACCGTCCTGGCGGTTAGTGAGGCCATGAGGAGCTTCTGGACCGGCAATCCCGATCCCCTGGCGCTGGACAGCGACAAGCTGGACAAGACGCGGGCGGCCGCCGAGGAGCTGACCCAGAAGGTGGCCAGCGGACTCGGCGATGCCCGGCCGACGTCAGTGAACGTGCACGTGGTCTATGGCTTCCCGGCGAAGGAACTGGTCGATGCGTCGCAGGGAGCCGACCTGGTCGTGGTCGGCTCGCGCGGTGGCGGCGGATTCTCCCGGCTCATGCTGGGCTCGGTGAGCAGCCAGGTTGTCGAGCACGCGGCCTGCCCCGTCGTTGTCGTCCCGCACGAGAAGTAGGCCGGCGAGTACGCGTTCAGCGGGCCGGGGCACTGGCCCGGTCGGCGAGCTGGCGGACCTCGCCGGCGATGACCGGCCATAGCGGCGCGGGCAGGTCATGGCCGGCGCCCGGGAGGATCACCAGGCGGGCGCCGTCGATGGCCCCCGCAGTGGCGCGCGCTGCGCTGACGCGCAGGATCGGGTCCTGGTCGCCGTGCAGGACGAGGACGGGCTTGCGCAGCTCGCGCAGCTTCGGGCCGTGCCACGGGGCGCCGACCTGCCTGCTCTGCGCCTTCGTGTCGCGGGGGCCGCTGTCGACATCCCGCTCGATCCACTCCCGCGCGGCGTTCTCGTCGAACGGGTAGGCCGGGGATGCGAGCTCGCGGGCGAGCATGAGCGAGAGCTGGATGTCGCCTTCCCGGCCTGCCGGGAACTTGGCCCGGGCCAGCCTGGCCAGCAGGCCGAACCGCACGTAGCGCCCCCCTCCGATCCCGGACACGTCGCTGGGCATGGCCATCGCCGATACGACTGACGCGACCCGGTCGGGGTGGCGCAGCGCGATGCGCTGGGCGATGATCCCGCCGAGCGAGGCGCCGAAGATGTTCGCCCGTTCCCAGCCGAGCGCGTCGAGGACCGCGATCGCGTCGTCGGTCATGTCCTCGCTGGAGTAGCCACCCCGCTTTCTGGCCACCGCGGCGAACGGGTTGCTGGCGCCAGTGTCCGGCATCCGGGTGGACTGCCCGGCATCCCGCTGGTCGTAGCGGGCCACCGCGAAGCCGCGGTCAGCGAACGCCTGGCACAGCCCGGCCGGCCACCAGAACCTGGACACGGCGAGCCCCATGACGAGCAGCAGCGGGTCGCCTTCCGAGCCCGCCAGCCGGTCGTACGCGATCTCCACCGCGCCGTTGCGCGCGTACCGCGCCGGCGTCCACGTGCTGGCCCACTGGCCGGTCCCCGCCATTTCAGTCATCTCTGCTCCCGGTGGTCCGCTGTCAAAACTGCGATCAGTGTTCGCTATATACGCAGCCTAACTGACTGAGTACAGTGTTCGCAATGACCGAGGAGCCCAGAACCAGCGACCGCGGCCCGAGCATCTGGGCCCGCCCGGAGCGCTCGGCCCGCGGGCCGTCCCCCGAGCACAGCCGCGCGAAGATCGCGTCG
Organism: Streptosporangiaceae bacterium; assembly: GCA_035532775.1. Classification (GTDB taxonomy): domain Bacteria; phylum Actinomycetota; class Actinomycetes; order Streptosporangiales; family Streptosporangiaceae; genus Chersky-822. Next base: position 27,081 of record DATKQH010000165.1, on the reverse strand, counting down.
GCCGGGATCACGCTGGCCGACGCCAGCGGTCTCGGCGCGGTGACCATGCGCTCCGTCGCGGCCGCCATCGGCACCGCCCCCGCTTCGCTGTACCGCTACGTGGCCACCAGGGACGAACTGGTGGAGCTGATGGCCGACCAGGTCTACGGCGAGTTCTCCTACCACGAGCCGGGCTCCGGTCATCCGGTCACCGACCTGCTCAGGCTCGCTCATCAGGGCCGCGCCATCTACCACCGGCACCCGTGGCTGCTCGACGTCCGGGCAGCCGGGAACCTGCCCGGGCCGAACGCGGTCGCCTTCATGGAGCACGCGCTGGCCGCACTGTCCGGAACGGGCCTGACCGGGTCGGCCAGGCTGGAGACGGTCGGGCTGTTCTCCGGCGCGGTGCGGCTGTTCGCGCAGACGGAGATCGAGCAGCAGGACGCCGGGCGGGACACCGCCCAGTGGCAGGGCTCGCTGGCCGGCTACCTGCTGCCGATCGCCGCGGCCGGCCAGCACCCGCACCTCGCGGCCGCGCTGGCGGACCAGCCAGCCCTCGACGACCCCGGCCAGCATCAGCCCCTGTTCGACCGCGCGATGACCCGCATCCTGACCGGCCTGCTCCCACCGGGCCGGACGCCGCCGGAGTTCAGCTAGGCAGATCGCCGCCTGTTGGTGCTCTTAGCGGCGTTCGCCTGCTACCGGATGCGTCAGCACGCAGTCACCGCAGATCCGGCCACCCGGTATCCGGTAGTACAGGCAGCAGCTGCGTCGCCTGAAGCAAGTCCCGGGCTGACCGGGGCCGGGACGGACCAGGTTCCCGGTTCCCCGCAGCGGGCTCAGGCCGATGAGCCGCCCGGTCAGCTGCGCGGCCAGGCCGGCTCGCTCCGGGAAGGCGCTGGCCAGAACCGCTGCGGCTCCGGCCAGCGCGGATGCGACGTTGCCGCGCAGCACCTGCTCGGAGAGCCGGAACACCGTTCCGAAGGACGCCGCCAGGGGCGCCGTGAGGCCCGCTACCTGCTCCGACAGCCTGGCGGCGGCATCGTCGAACTGCCTGCTGGTGGCCAGCTGGCCGATGGCGGTGGCGCCAGCGGGCCTGGCGGCCAGCGGCCACGGGCCTGCCTCGACGGGTCGCCACCACAGGTCATCGATGGCCAGCTGCGGCAGAACGCCCGCGATGACCACCGCGCCGAGCTGGGGCGAGACGAGCTGCGAGGCCAGTCCAAGGAACATGATCGACGCGGCCACCCGGACCTCGACCTGCTCGGCTGGGATCCCGGCGCTGCGAGCCAGGGCACTGCGCGTGCGGCCGGCTCGCTCGCTGAGAATCACCGGGTCGGACACGAGCGTGCTGAGCGGTTGCCACTCCGCTCGGGACGTCAGCGGTCCGATGGTGAAGTAAGGGCCGACGCCGGCCGTCCGCGCGAGCGCCGCCATCCCGAGATCTGAGAGCACCATTCCATCATGGTGGCGGGTTGACCGCGCTCTGGCACGGCAAGTCGTCACCATCATGGCGCCCGTTCGAGCCTGCCCTCGGCCAGGGCGTCACGGGACACCTCGTCGAGCGAGCTGACCACCAGGTCCGCGCCGGCGTCCAGCAGCGCCTGCTCGTCGGCTAGCCGGGCCACGCCGAGCGCGGCCATCCCGCCGGCCCGGGCGGCGCGCACCCCGGAGCTGGCGTCCTCCACCACGAAGCAGCGCTCGGGCCGGGCGCCAAGCTCCTGCGCCGCGGTCAGGAAGATCAGCGGGTCCGGCTTGCCACGCGCCAGATCATGTCCGGAAAGGTCGGCGTCGAACAGCCCGAGCAGCGTGCGGCCGGGTCCGGCGAGCGGATGATCGATGCCCTGCTGAGCCGCAAAGGTATCCATCCGGATCGCGCTCAGCAGCAGGCCGGCGTTCTTGGATGAGGACGCCGCTGCGACCGGGATACCGGCGGACTTCACGGCCAGGACGAAACGCAGCGCGTCGGCGAAGGCCTCGAACTGACCCGCTTCGATCAGCCTGATGACGAGTTCCTGCTTGGCCGCCGCGTAGCGCTCAGCGCGCTGGTCAGCGCCGGGCACTCCGAAGTAGTCGAGCGCGGCACGGGCGCCGGCCAGCCGGGGCAGGCCAGCGATCACCTGCTGACAGACAGCCGGCGTGAACCGGTCAGCCGAGTAGCTGGTGCGGTCCGCGATGTCGCGCCACTCACTGGCCATCAGTTCACGCAGCGCATCCCGCCACGCCCGGCCGTGCGGTGAGTCCACCAGCACGCCGTCGACATCGAAGATGCCGCCCTGAAATTTCAGGGCCGCAGCTGTCCTCGCTGTGCCGCTCATTCCGCCATCCCGTCCGGGTGCGGGCTGAGCCGGAGCACGGAGAGACCGCAGCGATTACCGCCAGGGAAAGGGATCAGCCGTGCCTGTCGCGTAATCGACAGCCTCCGGCCCGATGAATCGTGTTCGCGACCACCATCGACCGCGAACGGCGAAACCCGTGAATGACGTGATCACCCGCTACCTGGCCTGCCGGAACGAGACGGACCCGGCCGGGCGGCGCTCGCTGATCGATGAGGTCTGGACCGACGGCGCCCATCACCGGCAGGCACGCTTCACCTGGGGGCTAGGACCGCGGGGAGCCGAGCCGCAGATTATCGGTTGCGACGTCGCCGTCACCGACGACGACAGCAAGCTCGTCAGCGTCCTCGGCTTCCTCGACAAGATCCCGCGGCCTGACCCGTCCCGCGGGACGGCACCGGGCAGTGCGGGGGCGATCAGCCGCGCGACCGCGGCCGGCGCGAGCAGCGTCGTATCCACGACCAGGTCCGCGTCGCCGATCATCCAGCCGCGCGCTGCCCGGTACTCGGCGAGGTGGGCGAGCCGCCACGGCCTGGCCTCGTCTGAGCCCTCGATCCGCGAGCGCAAAGCCGGCTCCTGCGCGTCGAGCACGACGTGGAAGACCGGCAGGCCGGCTGCCTCGAGACCGTCGACCATCTCGCGCAGGTAGGACCTGGTCAGGACCGTCTGCGGGGCGATCAGGTGCTGCCCGGTATACCGGGCAAGCGCCGCGGCCGTGGCGACGACCAGCGTGCGCCAGGGCTCCCAGTGCTGGAAGTCACCGACGGGACGGTCGGCCAGGTTAGGCATCAGCATGTACCCGACGGTCTCGGGGTCGAAGACGCGCGCGCCGGGGACCAGCGGTAGCAGCTCAGCTGCTGCCGTCGTCTTGCCCGCGCCGAAGGTGCCGTTGAGCCACACGATCACCGGCTCATGCTAGGCGAGCGGGAGGCGAAGTCGCAGTCTGGAGAGCTGCCCGCCGTGATCGGTGACTCAGCCGCGCAGCGAGGCGAAGCAGTCGATGATCCGCGCCACGTCTTCCTCGCTGTTGAAGGCGTGCAGGTCCAGCCGGATGAAGTTCAGCTCAGGAAGCGTCGCTATCCGGTGCTCCCGCAGCGCCGCGACCGCCGCGGCGAGATCGGGCACCGGGACGGAGCACACCCCGGCGCGCTGGCGCGGCTCCCTCGGAGTGACCGGCTCGAAGCCGAGCCGGTCGAGCCCGGCCAGCAGGTCACCGGTCAGAGCCAGGATCCGCCCGGCGATCCTGTCGATCCCGGCCTTGTTCAGCAGCTCGAGCGCCGCCAGTGACCCGGCCAGCGGGATGAAGCTTGGCATGCCGAAGCGGATTCCCGCCCCCCCGTACTGCGGCCGGAACTCCGTCAGGTCGACTGGGAAGTCGCGCACCGCTGCCCACCCGGTGATCGGGCTCTGCTCATCCAGCCAGCTCGACCCCAATACCAGGTAGCCCGTGCCTGGCGGTCCGAGCAGCCACTTGTAGCCAGGGAACCCGATGAAGTCGAGGTAGTCCGCGTGCGGTCCGAGCGGCACCGCGCCAGCCGACTGCGCGGCGTCGACGAGCAGCGCCCAGCTGGCCGTCTTGCGGTGCTCGCCAAGCGCCTGCAGATCGAGAGCGGCGCCGGTCCGCCAGGCCACATGCGTCGCCACGACCGCGATGGTCTCCTCGTCGGCGCTGGCGGCCAGCGCCTCGACCGGATCCTCGTGCGCCGCCGGGTCAGCCCAGCGCACGGTCAGCGCCGGATGCAGCTTGCCCGCGTTCAGCCAGTGGTAGCTGCTGGCCGGATGGCACTCCCAGTGCAGCACGACGTTGGCCCGCGGCGCTCCGGCGCGCTGCCAGCGGGCCAGGACCATCGCCGTGGCCAGGAACAGGGCGCTCGAGGTGCTCTCGCTCACCACGACGCGGTCGATCGCGCAGCCAAAGAGCGCAGCCACTTCACGGCGGGCCCCGTCGAACACGCTCCACTCACGCTCGGCCAGCGTGACCGGGTTGGCGTCCCACTCACCCAGCACGCGGTCGATCGCGGCCCGGACGCTAGCTGCGATCGGAACCTGCCCGCCGGACCAGGCGAAGATGTGGTCCTGAAGGTAGGGGAACTCCTCCCGCAGGTCTTGCCACCAGCGTGTGTCGGTGCTCACGGCTCCTCCTCGGCGGTCGTCCGCTCTTGACGCCATTACCGGCGTGGTACAACATGCTCATCTAAGCGCATTTGCTCACCTGAGCGGTAGAGAGGTGAACGTCGTGGCAGGGTCGGATAGCCAGCGGCTGATGCTGAAGGTGTGCCACCAGGCCTACCGGCGGCATCTCTCGCACACTGAGATCGCGGCCAACCTGGGGATCAGCCGCTTCCAGGTGGCCCGGCTGCTGCGGACCGCCCTCGACGCGGGCTACGTGAGCGTGCACATACTCGAGCCGGAGCGCTGGCACTCCGAGCTCGAAGCCCAGCTCGAGGAGCGGCTCGGCCTCAAGGCCGTCATCGTGGTCGACGGCGAGGATGTCGACGAGGCCGAACTGCAGTCTAGGGTCGCCGATGCGGCCGGCCGATTCCTGCTCGAGCAGCCGCTGGACGGCGCGGTGATCGGCATCTCGCTCGGCACGACGGTCCAGCGGCTGGTGGCACAGCTGCCGGCCCGCATCCCGGCCAAGGCCGAGGTCGTCCAGCTGATCGGCGGCCGGGGCCGGGTCACGTCCGAGGTGTCCTCGATCACCCTGGCGATCGATCTCGCCCGGCGATTCGGGACCGAGCCGCACCTGCTCTTCGCCCCGGCTGTCGTGGACTCGGCTCAGCGGCAGGCCCTGCTGGCCCACGACGACCTGCGCGGAACCTTCGACAAGTTCGGTGAGCTTGACGTCGCGGTGCTGGGGATCGGCTCGCTCATCGAACCCGCCACCTCCAGGCTCCGCTATGGCGGCATCATCGACGACGACCTGCACCGGGAACTGGTCAGGCGCGGCGCCGTGGCCGACGTCCTTTCTTATGTGCTCACCGATTCCGGTGAGGTACTCCGCTCCGGGCTGGAAGACCGCACCATCTCCATCGATCTGGACGACCTGCGGCGGACTCCCTACCGGATCGGTATTGCCAGCGGCTGGCGGAAGAGCAGGGCGGTCCGCGCTGCGACCGCCTCCGGCCTGGTCAACATCCTCATTACCGACAGCCAGATTGCCAGGGCGATGCTGACTCAGGAGCGCTAGCGGAATGCTGAACTTCTACGACACCTCCACCGAGCCGACTCAGGCGATGCTCGACGCGATGACGCACGCCAAGGTAGGCGACGACGTCTACCACAGCGATCCCACCGTCAACGAGCTCGAGCGGCTCGGGGCATCAGTCCTCGGGCACGAGGACGCCATCTTCATGCCGACGGGCACCATGTCCAACCTGAGCGCCGTCATCGCGGCGGCCGGGCGGGGCACGGAGGTCATTGCCGAGGCCGACTCGCACATCGTCTACTACGAAGCCGGCGGAATGGCGGCCGTGGCAGCTGTCATGCCGAGAACGATTGTCACGGACGACGGAGTGCTGACCGCCGAGCGGATCGAGCCCTACCTGCGCAAACCCGATAGCCACTACCCGCAGACGGCCATGGTCTGCATCGAGAACACTCATAACCGGGCTGGCGGCACGATTACCGACGTCGCGACGATGGCGGGACTGCGCGCGCTCTGCGACGAGCACGGCCTGCACCTGCACGTCGACGGCGCGCGCATCTTCAATGCGGCGGTGGCACTGGGCGTCCGGGCGGCCGACCTGGCGGCGCCCGCCGACTCCGTTTCGGTCTGCCTGAGCAAGGGGCTCAGCGCGCCGGTCGGCGGCCTGCTGGCCGGAAGCGCTGAATTCGTGGCCAGGGCACGGCGGGCACGCAAGCTCCTGGGCGGATCCATGCGCCAGGCCGGCGTGATCGCGGCCGCCGGCATCGTGGCCTTGCAGACCGGGATCGACCGGCTGGCCGAGGATCACCGACGGGCGCGCCGGATCGCCGACGGGCTGGCGTCCGTAACCGGGATACAGGTGCTGACCCCGAAGCCGGTCACTAATTTCGTCCTGGTCGACGTGGCACCGTCGGGGCACACGGCCGACGAGGTCGTCGCGAGCCTTGAGCAGCACGGAGTGAGCGCGTCATCCCGGCCGCCGACGACGATCCGGTTCGTCACGCACCGCCAGGTCGACGACGACGACGTTGCCGCCCTGATCAAGATCCTTACTGAGCTCATCGGGGAACGGCCGACGTGACCGGACCTGCGGCCCGGACCGTGCTGGGCATCGACCTCGGAACTGGCAGCGTCAGAGCCGGGCTGTTCTCGCTGGACGGCTCCCTGCTGGCCGGTCACGAGCAGGGCGTGCGGACTTCGCACCCGCGGCCTGGCTGGGCGGAGCAGTCACCACCGGAGGTACTCGCCGCCCTGCACCGGGCCGTGTCGGCCGCGGTCGCTGGCCGACCGCCCCCGATAGCGATCTCGGTGGCGTCGACGGCGGTGACTGCGGTCGCCATTGGCCGCGATGACCGCCCGGCCGGGCCTTCGCTGCTGTGGATGGATACCAGGGCATCGGCCGAGGCCGACGAGATCACCGGGACCCGGCATCCGGCACTGCGCTACACCGGCGGGCAGGTCTCGCCCGAGTGGATGCTGCCCAAGGCGCTCTGGCTGGCCAGGCACGACCATGGTCGCTACGCCGCGGCTCGCAGGATCGTCGACGTCCACGACTGGGTTGTCTTCCAGCTGACTGGCCAGTGGAGCCTGGCGCAGGCCACCATCGCGGCTGAGTGGTCCTACGATCCGCTCGCGGGAGGCTGGCCGGCCGATCTACTCGACCGGTTCGCGATCACCGATCTGCTGGCCGGCTGGGACGTTCCGAGACTGCCGGCCGGAGCCCCGGCCGGCCGGCTGACCGCGGCGGCGGCCGCGCAGACCGGGCTGATCGCGGGCATCCCGGTGGTCCAGGGGCTGATGGACAGCTACGCGGCCGCCCTGGCCGCCGATCTGTTTCAGCCGGGCCGGGTGGCGATCTCGATCGGGACCTCCTCGTCGTACCTGGCGCTGTCCGGCCGCTCCGTCTCAGACCCCAGGCTGCTCGGGCCGGTACCCGAGGCTTTCGGCCCAGGAAGCATCGTCCAGCAGGGCGGCCAGACCTCGGCGGCGGCCGTGGTCGAGTGGTTCTCCCGGCAGCTGGCCGCCGGCGTACCACTGCGCGAGCTCGACGCGGAGGCCGCGGTTGTCCGGCCGGGCGCTGACGGCGTGTGGGCGATGGACACCTGGCAGGGCTGCCGCACCCCGTACCGCAACCCCGCGGCCCGCGGGATGTGGGGCGGTCTCTCGCTGGCCCATACTCGCGGGCATCTGTTCCGGGCGACCCTGGAGGCCGTCGCCTTCGGCGGGCGCGCCGTCCTGGAGACACTGCAGGAAGCAGGCGCGTCCGCCCGCGAGCTCGTCGTGACCGGCGGCGCTGCCCGCAGCAGTCTGTGGATGCAGATACACGCCGACGTGATCGGCCAGCCGCTCCGGCGCCTGGCCGCGCCGCAGCCGGTCACGCTGGGCGCCGCCATGTGCGCCGCGGTCGGCGCGGGCGCCTACCCGGACCTTCCCGCCGCCGCCGCGGCGATGACCTCCCTCGGACCCGGCTGGCGGCCGGATCCCGAACGCCACCAGGCCTACGAGGGCCTGTACGCCGAGTACCGGTACCGGCTGGCCGCGGTCAGCTCCCTGGACGGCATGAACCCCAGCACCCCAGACCAAGGCGCGGCTGCACTGCGTGCCGGACGGGACCCCCGATGACCGGCAAGACAACCTGGTGGTTTCCCGACGGCGACCTGCCCGAGCCCGTGCCGGGCGATCGCTTCGCCAGCCACGAGTCCCTCATGGTCCTGAACCCGAACGAGACTGCCGCCACCATCTCGCTCATCTTCTACTGGGAGGACCGGCCGCCTACCAGGGTGGACGGGCTGATCGTCGACGCGGAACGAGTGCGGTGCATCCGCATCGACAAGCTGGCGGGGGTCACGATCCCGTACCGGACTCAGTACGCGATCAGGCTCGAGAGCGACACCGGAGTCTTCGTCTCCTACGGGCGGCTCGACACCGCGCAGCCCAACTTCGCGCTCGTCGGCCTGATGGGGGCGAGCGAATGACCGCGGCCAGGTTTGGCGGCAAGGTGGTCGCCGTCACCGGGGCCGGCAGCGGCATCGGCGCCGCGGCCGCCGACCGGTTCCGGTCCGAAGGCGCCAGCGTGGTCTACGCGGACATCGACGCGAGCCGGCTGGCCAGCGTCAGCGAGTCGGAGTCCGTGCTTACCGTGGCCACGGACGTGTCGGACCCGCGGTCCGTCGCTGACCTGGTCGAAGCAACCCTCGGCCGGTTCGGCCGGGTCGACGTCGTGGTGTCCAACGCCGGGATCTGGCGGGGAAGCCCGTTCCTGGAGATCTCCGACGAGGAATGGGACACCGTGCTCGGCGTCAACCTCAAGGGCACGTTCCTGGTCTGCCGCGGATTCGCCCGCGCCATGGCGGCCGCGGGAGACGGCGGCTCCATCATCGTCACGGCTTCCACGAACAGCTTCCTGGCCGAGCCCGACAGCGCGCATTACAACGCTTCCAAAGGCGGCGTGGTGATGCTCGTCAAGTCCATGGCCGTCGACCTGGCGCAGGCCCGGATCAGGGTCAACGCGGTCGCTCCTGGAACCATCCGCACCAACATCAACGCCGATGTTCAAGCGCTGCCTGATGGCGCTAGCCCGCTGTTTGCCTTCCCACCCGCGCGGCGGTGGGGCGAGCCAGAAGATCTCGCAGGCCCGATCGCGTTCCTGGCCTCGCCGGATGCGGACTACATCACCGGCAGCATCCTGGTCGTCGACGGCGGCCAGATCTCACTCAACGGCGTCGTCCAGTAGGAGCGCCTCAGCCCTGTCCCCGCTGATTCTCACCTGAAGGACTTATCATGACCGACGCAGTCCAGAAACCACTCACCGACGCCGGCCCTGGTCTCGTCAAGGGCAAGCTGGGTCTCGGCGATGTCCTGTTCCAGGGCGTCACCCATATCGGCCCGGCCGTGAGCGTCGTGTTCACCCTCCCGTTCATCGTCTCCTACGCCGGAGCCGCCGCGCCGGTCGCCGTGATCGGCGCGGTGATCGTCATGCTGTTCGTGGCCAACACCGTGTCAGAGTTCACCAGGTACATGCCGTCTACCGGCGGCTACTACTCGTTCGTGCGCAGGGGCCTCGGCCCCAGGTGGGGGTTTCTCACCGGCTGGAGCTATTTCGCCTATGACCCGCTCGGGCCTGCCGCCGTGCTCGGGTTCATGGGCTTCCTGGCCGAGAACGTGCTGAAGACCGGCACCGGCGTCGACATTCCCTGGTGGGTGTTCGCCCTCGCCGGACTGCTGGTGACCTGGGTGCTGATCTACCGCGGCATCGCCATCTCGACCAAAGCGGCGCTCGTGCTCGGCACGCTCGAGGTCCTGATCATGGTGGCGCTGTCGATCAGCCTGCTGGTCTCGCCGGCGCACAGCTACCACTGGACCGCGCCGTTCAACATCTCCAACTCGCTGCAGGGTATCCACGGGATCCTGTACGGCATCGTCTTCTCGATCCTGGCGCTGAGCGGATTCGAGTCGGTGGCGCCGCTGGCCAGGGAGACGCGCGACCCGAAGCGCCTGCTGCCGCGCGCGATCTTCGGCTCCATCATCCTGGTCGGGATACTGTTCGTCTTCGCGGGCTACGCCGGAGTCGCCGGCTGGGGCGTCGACCAGATCAAGACCTTCCCCACCAACGCCAATCCGTTCTACGAGATGGCCAAGCGGGTGTGGGGCCTGGGCTGGATCTTCGTCTTCATCGCCATCATCAACAGCGTGCTCGCCATCGCCATCGCGTCGAGCAACGCTGTGACCCGGGTGTGGCACGGGATGGGATCGGTCGGCGTCCTGCCCAAGGAGCTGACCAAGATCCAGCCCAGATTCCGCACTCCGAGCAACGCCATCCACCTGCAGATCGGGATCTCGGCCGCGCTGACCGTCGCGGTGGGCCTGTGGGTAGGCGCGGCGGATATCTACGGCTTCCTGGGCGACATCATCACCGTCGCCATCGTGATCATGTACGGACTGGCCAACGTCTCGCTCTTCGTCTACATGCGCAGGGAGCAGGCCGAGCACTTCACCTGGTGGCGGCACGGAATCGTCCCGCTGGTCGGCACCCTGCTGCTGCTCCCGGTCGTGTGGGTGACGTTCGTGCCGCTGCCTGCTTACCCCTTCGTCCTGGTGCCCTACATCGTCGTCGCCTGGATGATCCTCGGTGCCGGGGTCATGTGGTGGATCGAGAAGCGCCACTCGGCCAACATGATGGCGATGACGCAGGCGTTCGAGACGATGGACGCCGACTTCGACCCGACCGTCCTGTGACCGCATCATGACCTGGGCTCCGTTCGGCGCCGGCCAGCGGATGATCGACCTGACTCATCCGCTGGCCGGCCAGGCGCCGTCCTATCCCGGCCAGCCGCCCGCTATTTTCACGGCCGTGACAACGGTCGCCGATGACGGGTACCTCGTCAGCGAGGTGCATGCCCGCACCCATATCGGCACCCATGCGGATAGCCCCGCCCACTTCATCGCCGGCGGCGAGACGACGTTCGATATCGGGGTGGAACGCTGGATGGGCCCGGCCTGGGTCACCCGGGTGGCAGGGCACGGGCACTCAGGCGGGATCGGCAGCGCGATGCTCGCGCTGCCACCAGAGCAGGCGCACATCCTGCTCATCTCGACCGGGCACTCGCGATGGTGGGGAACAGGCCGGTATTACGGGCAGGCCCCCTACCTGACCGTCGAGGCCGCGGAGCAGATCAGGGACGCCGGGTTCGGCCTCGTCGGGCTGGACTTCCCGTCCCCTGACCAGGTGGGAAGCGCGACCGAGCCGTGCCACCACATCCTGCTGGGGGCGGGCACCCTGATCATCGAGAACCTCAGCGGACTTGACCGGCTGGATCCCGGGCCGTGCTGGTTCTGCGCGGCGCCGCTGCTGATCGGCGGCGGGGACGGCGGATTCTGCCGGGCCTTCGCGGCCGCCCCGGGCGACAGCGCCGCACCAGACGGGAGTGGTCCCGCATGACGACAGCCGCGCACGGACGCCGCCGTCCGCCCTTCGATCCCGAGGTCATCCCGGCGCTCGAAGAGTGTTACCGGCAGGCCCCGGTGACCCTGACGGCCCAGAACCTGGCCGAGAGCCGCCGGGCCGAGCTCGACGGGACGCCGAGCCTGGCGGCTCTCGCCGCTGGCGGCGCCGACCTGGAGGAGCGGATGATCCCCGGGCCCGGCGGCGCGCCGGACATCTCCCTGCTCATCATCCGGCCGCCCGGCCGGGACGTCCTGCCCGCCCTGTTCCACACTCACGGCGGCGGGATGGTCATGGGTAACAACCGGACCGGCCTGGAGACGATGATCGGCTGGGTGACCGATCCCGGGCTGGTCATCGTGTCGGTGGAGTACCGGCTCGCTCCTGAGCACCCTTATCCGGCTGGCGTGCAGGACTGCTACGCGGGCCTGGTATGGACGGCTGAGCATGCCGGGGAGCTGGGCATCGACCCCGAGCGGCTGATCATCGGCGGCGGGAGCGCGGGCGGCGGGCTGGCCGCTGCCTGCTCGCTGATGGCCAGGGACCGGGGCGGCCCGGCTTTGGCGGCCCAGATGCTGATCTACCCGATGCTCGATGACCGGCTGGCGACCGGCTCGAGCCGGGAACTGGATGGCGAGGGCATCTGGGACAGCGGGTCCAACCTCACGGCCTGGACCATGCTGCTCGGCGAACGGCGCGGCGGAGACGATGTCCCTGCCTACGCGGCTCCGGCGCGGGCGGCGGACTTGTCCGGGCTGCCGCCGGCCTACCTGGAACTCGGCAGCGTCGAGACGCTGCGCGATGAGGACCTGGACTACGCCAGGCGGATCTGGGCGGCGGGCGGGATCGCGGAGCTGCACGTCTGGCCGGGCGGCTTCCACGCCTTCGACCTGATCGCGGCGGGCACGGAGCTGGCCCGCGCCGCCGCCGACGTCCGGCTGGGGTGGCTCAGGCGCGTCCTGCGCGCTTAGGACTTCGGCTGGCGCGGACCAGGCTGAAGATGGCCGCCCGCCACTGTCGGCACTGGCCGCTACATTCGTGCCCGTGTTCGAATCCTCCCCCGTCCTGGCTGACCTTGATGACAAGCAGCGGCAGGCCGCGACCTGGCCGGCCGGGCCGCTGCTGGTCCTGGCCGGAGCCGGGACCGGGAAGACCAGGACGCTGGTGGCGCGCGCGGCCTGGCTGCGCGGGCAGGGCCTGGAGCCAAGCCGGATCCTGCTGCTGACCTTCACCCGCCGCGCGGCCGAGGAGATGCTGTCCCGTTCGGTCCCGCCCGCGAGGGCAGCCTCGGCCGAGCGCATCAGCGGCGGCACGTTTCACGCGATCGCGCACCGGATCATCCGCCAGCACGCGGAATCGTTCTCGCTCCCGCCCCAGTTCACTGTCATCGACCCGGGCGACGTGACCGACCTTCTCGACGTGCTCCGCGGCAGCCACGGCCTGACCGGCACCGAGCGGCGCGCCCCGAGGGCAGCGGTCTGCGCCGACATCTACACCAGGTGCGTGAACACCCAGCAGCCGGTGGCCGACGTCGTCCGGGCCGGCTTTCCCTGGTGCACGGCCTTCACCAGCCAGCTGTCGGAAATGTTCCGCGGCTACGTCGCGCACAAGCGCAGTCACGGCCTGGCCGATTTCGATGACCTGCTGCTGCTCTGGCGCGCCGCGCTGGCCGACGACGCGGCCGGCCCGGCGCTGCGCGGCATGTTCGACGCGGTGCTGGTCGATGAGTACCAGGACGTCAATGCCGTCCAGGCCGACATCGTCCGGCTGCTCAGGCCCGACGGCTCCGGGCTGACCTGCGTGGGCGACGACGCCCAGGCCATCTACGGATTCCGCGGCGCCGACCCCGCGCACCTGCGGCGGCTGCGCTCCGACTTTCCCGGCCTGGCCGTGATCAGGCTCGCCACCAATTACCGTTCCAGGCAGGCGGTACTGACGCTGGCCAACGCCGTCCGGCCGCAGTCACCGGGTCTGGAGCTCGAGCTGACCGCCAGCCGGGCAGCCGGCCTGACACCAGCGCTAGTCCGCTGCTACGACGAGGCCACCCAGGCCAGGGAGATCTGCGCGCGCGTGCTTGAGGCCCACGAGGCCGGCACGGACCTGCGGGATCAGGCGGTGCTAGTCCGTTCAGGCCATCACAGCGACGTCCTCGAGATCGAGCTGTCGGGGCGCGGCATCCCGTTCGTCAAGTACGGCGGCCTGCGCTTCACGGAGGCGGCTCACGTCCGCGACTTCCTCGCCGCGCTGCGCGTGATCGCCAACCCGGCCGACGACATCGCCTGGTTCCGCCTGCTCCGGCTGCACGACGGCATTGGTCCGGCTCATGCCCGGCGGATGACCGGCGTGCTGCGCCTCACCGATCCCGCGCCGCTGGCCCGCCGCGGCGATGCCGTCGCGGCCGCCCCGGCGCGGTCCAGGGTGACCCTCGCGGCCACGCTGGACGGCCTGGCCGCGGCGGCGCTGCTGGCCGGAACGGCCAGCCAGGCGACCGCGGTCCTGGCCGCCGTCGATGGCCCGGTCAGGTCCAGGTACCCCGACGCCGCCGCCCGGATCGCTGACCTGCAGCGGCTCACCGACGCCGCCGCCAGCCGACCGTCGCTGCACGACGCGCTCGTGGAACTGGCCCTCGACCCGCCCGTCTCAGGGTCCGACCTCGCCGGGCCGCCGCGGCTGGACGAGGACTACCTGGTCATTTCCACGGTGCACTCGGCCAAGGGCCTGGAATGGCCGGTTGTCCACCTGCCGCACCTGGTGGACGGGGCCGTGCCCAGCGACATGGCCCTCGGCTCGCCGGCCGGGCTCGAAGAGGAAAGGCGGCTCTTCTACGTGGCGGTCACCAGGGCGCGCGACCAGCTATTCCTCTACGCACCGCTGCGCATGCACCACCACCGCACGGCCCGCGACGACCGGCACAGCCTCGGCCAGCTGACCAGGTTCCTCGACGCCGCGGCGATGGCTGCCTGCCACGCCATCGACGCCAGCCCGCCCCGGCCGGCCATCCCGCGGACGGGCCCGCTCACCGCCCGCATCGACGCCGCGCTCGATGCCCTGTGGTCAGGCTGAGCGCAGCCGCCCGGCCGGTCGCTCAGTACTCGGAGCGGTGTTCATCTCGGCTGTCTAGCCGCTGCTGGCCTGATCACCGGCTGGCGGGCTTGACGTTCTGGTTGATGTGGAAGATGTTCTCCGGGTCGTAGCGGTCCTTGACCTGGGCGAGCCGGTCGTAGTTGCCGCGGTAGGCCGCCCTGACCCGGTCCTGGCCCTCGTCCATCATGAAGTTGACGTAGGCCCCGCCCGCGGACGTCGGGTGCAGTTCCTGCCAGTAGTCCCTGGCCCACTGCGAGATCTTGGCGGCGTTCGCCGGATCCGGGTCGACGCCCACGATCACGCCCGCCCAGCCGCCGTCCCGGTAAGCGAAGGATGTCGCGCCTTCCGGCACCCGGCTGGTGGCCCCGTCGATCGGGTACATGTGCATGGTGGAGTGGCCGGTCGGCAGCTGCTCGCCGTACTTGACGTGCACGTCGATCGCCGCGTCGGAGATCTCGTTGAAGAAGTCCGCCTTCCAGTACCACTGCAGCCCGGCCGGGTACAGGGCGTCGAATGCGCTCTGCAGGACGCTGAACGGCATCGGCTGCAGACCGACGAGCAGCGGCGAGCCGAACGTCCTGACCGGCTCGAGCACCTGGTCGGCCTGGTCGTGCCGGCCGGTGTAGCACCAGATGATGCCGCACGCCCTGCGGCCCCAGAGCTCCTCGGGGAACGGCGGGGCGGGCGGGATGGTGAGCAGGGCGATCCAGCCGCTCAGCTCCTCGGGCAGCGACGGCAGCAGCTCCCGGTACCAGCGCATCACCTCGGGGGTGTCGGCGATGTCGTACAGCACAGGGCCGCCGATGATCGTGCCGTTCTCGCCGATGTCCTGGCAGCGGAACGTGAACGAGGTGACGATGCCGAAGTTCCCGCCCCCGCCGCGCAGGGCCCAGAGCAGGTCGCTGTGGGACCGCTCGCTGGCCGTGACGAACGTGCCGTCGGCGAGGACGACGTCGGCGGCGATCAGGTTGTCGACGGTGAGCCCGAAGCGCCGCGAGAGGTAGCCGATGCCGCCGCCGAGCGTGAGGCCGGCCACGCCGGTGGACGCGAGGAACCCGGAGGGAGTGGCCATGCCGAAGGCGACGGTCGCATGATCGACGTCCCCCCAGGTGCAGCCGGGGTCGACACGGACGGTGCGGTGCTCCGGGTCGACGGTGGTGCTGCGCAGCAGCGAGAGGTCGATGACGAGGGCGTCGTCCCAGACGGCGAGCCCGCCCGCGTTGTGCCCGCCGCCTCGGACGGCGATCTCGACGCCGTGCTGGCGGGCGAACTGCACGCAGGAGATGACGTCGGCGACATCGCGGCAGCGGGCGACGGCAGCAGGACGCTTGTCGATCATGCCGTTGTAGACGGCGCGCGCCTCGTCGTAGCCGGGATCTCCCGGACGGATCACCTCACCGCGCAAGCCGGCAGTCAGATCCTCATACGGTGCGGTGGCGGGATGCTCTGATGTGGCGGTCATGTGGTTCCCCTTTGTGACACTGCGATCGTGGTTCACGACACGACGAAGCTAGGACGTGATGCGTTCGCGCAGCGTTCGGGCGCGGGCGTTCGGGTCAGGCCGTCGGTAGAACGCCGGCGACAGGGAGGCGAACGCCCCGGGCGGCGATGTCACGCTCGCAGCGTCGCAGCAGCGCAACACTGCCGTGCGCCGATGCCAGCGCCGCGGCGGCACGCAAGCGCGAGATGGCCTGATGGTCATCGGCGTCGCAGGCGGCGCGCATCCGGATCACCTCAGGCAGCCACCACACGTCGTCGTTGGCCTGCCCGGTGACCAGGGCGGCGTCGAGCGTCGCTCGCGCGGCATCGGCCTGGCCGGCGCCTGCTTGCAGCTCGGCGAGCAGGGTCAGCCAGTACGGCATCCGGGCGAATGCCCCCAGCGCCCTGAGATTGCCGATGCCCTGCCTGGCGAGGTCGATGCCCGACGCATCCGCGCGCGACCAGCCGTCGAGTATCAGGCCCCACTCGCGGTAGTAAGCAAATCGGTACCGATCACACATCTCGCGCAGCTCGCCGACGGCATCGATCAGCTCCGCCTGGTCGTGGCGCATCTGGTGGGTGATGGAGCCGTAGGCGAGGGCGACCGCGAGACTGTAGGGGTGCTCGATCTGCCGGCCCAGCCTGATGGCCTCGACGCAGCTGGACTGGGCCTCGTCGGCCTGGCCGAGCAGCCAGCGGGCGTGCGCGACCCAGGCGGTGCTGTGCACATCCGGCCGGGTGCCGATACTCAGCGAGGGGGCACCGCTGGCCAGATCGGCAGCCAGCTCGAGGTGACGCACGGCCTCCGCGGGCATCCCCAGGCTCACCGCCGAGCCGCCGACGGCGAAATGCGCGGGACCGCTCAGCTCGGAGCCCGGCTCGGCCAGCGTCATCGCGCGGGTGGCGGTCTGGTAGCTGTCGGCGGTACGGCCCTGCACGAACTGCGACGTCCAGAGCGCGACCAGGCCGGCGAGCGTCGAGTCCTTGCGGCCAAGTGATTCGGCCAGCACGATCGTGCGCTCGAGGGTCTGCTGGAGCTCGGGCGAGGAATAGCCGTACCTGGCGTTGAGAGGTGCCGCTATGCCTTCGAGTATCGCGAGCTCCTGCCGGTCTCTGTCCCTGGACTCGGGCAGGCCGCGGATCACCGACAGCGCCTTCTGATGCAGCCGGATCGCCTCCCCGTGAGCGAACAGGCCCGCCGCGAGGTCGGCTGCGCGCCGGTAGTAGGCGACAGCGCGCTCGGGCCGCCCGGCACGGGCATACTGCTCAGCGAGCTGCGCGGCAACCGGATCGGTGTCATCGCCGTAGAGCAGCTCGAGGCCCTGGGCGACACGGCGGTGCAGCAGCCACCGCCTCGGTGGGCTGACCTGCGCATAAGCCGTTTCGCGCAGCAAGTCGTGGGAGAAATCGTAGCCGTCCCTGAACTCCCGCATGATCCGGCGCCGCCAGAGCTCGTCAACCGCTCCGACGACGGCGTCGGCCTCCAGGTCGCTCGCCTCGCTGAGCAGGTCGAGGGTGAAGTCCCTGCCGACCGATGCAGCGAGGCCCGCCACCTCCCGGGCGGCAGCGCTCACCTGGCCGAGACGGTTGCGCAGCACGGCGGTGAGATCACCGACCGGCAGTCCGGCGCTGAGGCCGTCGCTGCTTCGCACGGCCTCGACGATGTACAGCGGGAAACCGCCGGTGGTGGCATGAAGCAGGTCCCGGTCGGCCTCAGGAAGATGCCGCCCGGCGATCGTCTCCGCGAGGTAGGCAGTTTCGGAGGCTTCCAGCGGGTCGAGCGAGAGCTCGGTGAGCAGGCCGCTGGCCCGCATGCCGATGATCCATTCGTCCAGTTCGGGACACTCGTCCGGATTGTCGTTGCGCAATGTCCCCGTTATCAGGATTGGCGCGCTGGGGTCCAGCCCGAGGCAGAACGCGAGGAAGGCAAGGGTCTCCTGGTCGCACCACTGCAGATTGTCCAGGATCAACAGAATCGGCCGGTTCGTGTCGTTCGGCCGGCCCGTCCCGATCAGCGCCCGGGCCAGGCCCTCGAAGAACCGGTGCCGCTGCCAGGCATCCACCATGGCCCTGGACCCGGCGACGGGCTCGCCGCGGCCCTGCCCAGATGGCACCAGCCTTTCGACTTCAGCCCGCCAGGCCGGCTCGAGTGTCGCCGCCCCGGATCGCACGGCCGGGTTGCGCAGCCAGTCCGCAACCGGCGCCAGCGCCAGTCGGCCAGAGGTCGCGAAGCACTGGGTGCTCGCCACGATCGCGCGCTGCCGCCGCGCCAGATCGGCAACTTCGGCCACCAGGCGGCTCTTCCCGACGCCCGCGCCACCCTGGACCAGCAGCAGGCTGGGACGCCCCGCGGCGGCAGCCTGCCAGACGTCCTGGAGCACGCGGAGCTCCCGCGACCGGCCGACGAGCGCCGCCGAGGCAGCCCCCGGCCGGCCGGCCGGCGACTGCGCCGCCGGCAGAGTGGCGACCGCCGAATCCGCGTGAGCCATCAGCCGCTGGAGCGTGTCCCTCGTCGCGGCGTCCGGAACGACGCCGAGCTCACGTTCCAGTACCGAAGCGCAGTGATGATAGGTGCTCAGCGCGCCTGCGCGATCACCCAGGTCAGCCTGGAGCCGCATGAGCGTGCGATAGCCGGCCTCCTCCAGCGGCTGCAGCTGGATCCGGCGGCGAGCGGCATCGACGGCTCCGGCCAGATTGCCGGTTTCCTCCTGCGTCGTGCAGATCAGATCGCACAGGTCGGCAGCCTGTCGTTCGACGACCGACCTCAGGTCAAGCAGCCAGTCGTCGTACATGCCGGGCAGGAAGTCGCCCTGGTACTGGGTGACCGCCTGCGCGGCATGAGCGAGGATTCCGTCACTGTCACCCGACTCGGCCGCCACCAGCGCGGCCTTGCGGTCGATGTCAAAGGTGCGCAGGTCGACGCTGCACGTCTCGGTGTCACGCCAGCACAGGTCCCGTGCTGTCACGACGAGGGACGGCTCGTCGCCCAGGACCTGGCGCAGCGTGTGCAGCTCGCGGCGAAGATTGGTCAGCGCCTGCGCGTCCGTCGAGTCTGGCCAGAACAATCCGGCGATGCGCTGGCGGGTCTGCGGAGATCCGGCGTGAGCGGCCAGGAACCCGAGGAGCGCAACGGTTCGCGACGACCGGAGCCGGACAGCGCCGGTCCCGCCGTCCGTGATTGTCTGCTCCCCCAGGAGAGACACGTGCAGCATATAGACGCGAGCCTCCTGACAGCCCAGGGTAGACCCGATCGGCTGGGGGCGGAAGTCGGTCCTGGGCGGCCGGCGCCGAGACTCCCTGATCCGTGCTCGACTCGACGCTTTTTTGAGCTGCGGTACGGCTCGCGTCGGCGATGATGCTGCCGTGGCGGTACCTGCCGGGGAAACGATAGCCGAGCTACTGGCCGCCGTTCATTCCGGCGAGGCCGTCCGCGACCGAGGTGGTGTCGGCACATCGCCGCGCTACGGCGGCTGGAAGTCGTCCCGGAGGACGACGGCGGTTACGCGCACACTTCTGGGCGCGGTCGCCGGGCTAGCTCGTGTAGGTCAGCCAGAGATGCAGGTGACCGCCCCTGGCCAGCTGCGCGTCTGCCGACACGATGCAGTTGTCCGGGTGCTTGTACGGGTGGTGCAGCTTGCGGTTGACCGGCGTACCCGAGCGGAAGTGCCCGGAGCTGCTGCCGGCGCCTGAGCCCTTCGCGCACGTGATGTCCCAGGCGACGAAGACCGACTGCACCGGGGTCGCCCTGACATGCACGACAATGGTCACCGGGTGATGGCGGGCATTTCCGGCCGCGTCGCAGATGGCGAATTGCCCCTGCGCCGTGCAGGCGGCGATGCGCCGGCCGGCGCCTGCCGGCGATGCCAGAGCCGGGCCCTGCAGCAGGGCGAACAAACCTGCCATGGCCAGAACGAGAGTCAGCAGGCGCTTCATGTCGGTGGTCCCTTCAGCTGTGCGGGGTGCGGAACGCCGCGTGCGGTCGCGGCGGCGCGGGACCGGCCAGGGGGTGACCGGCCCGCAGAGCAGAAGGTAGCAACAGCCGCTGACAATCAGGGCGGGCGCAGATCGGTAGCTGCAACGGTTGATAGCACCTTTTCCGCACGGAACTAGTATTGTCCCGGCCGAGACGGCATTTCTTAGCAACCGGACGTTCCGACCACTGCCAGCCCGCCCCGCCCGGCGCGGCGCAGCGCTCGCGGAGCGGCTGGCTAGGGAAGGGACAGCAGGTATGCGGGATATCCGGGATATCCGGGGCGTGTCGAGAAGCTGGGCAGCCCGGCCGGCGCTGCGCGGCCTGGTCGCTGGCACGGCGGCGACCGGCGTGGTGATCGGCCTGGCGGCCATCTCAGGGCCGGCTGCCCTGGCACGGTCTCATCAGGATGCGGCGGTGGCGGCGAAGGGGGCGCCGAGCTACGCGGGGCAGGCCGGCTCAGGCCATTTCCAGGCCAGGCGAGGCCGGTTCCTCGGTATCGTCCCCAGCCAGCGGGCCAGGCCAGCCAGGCGACGCCGACGGCCAACGGCTCGCCGCCGCTGACCTACCACGGCGGGCCGGTACAGCACTCCTCGACCGTCTACGCGATCTTCTGGCAGCCTGCCGGGTACTACTACTCGCCGTCCTACCGGGCAACCATCACGCAGTACTTCAACGACCTGAGCCAGAGCAGCTACAAGACCTCGAATGTCTACGCTTCGTCGACCCAGTACTACGACAAGAGCGGTCCGGGCGGGAGCAAGAACTGGGTCTCCTACAACGTCAGGCTGGCCGGCTCCGTCGTGACCAAGGACGCCCTTCCGGCCGGCAAATGCGCGAACTACACCATGGGTGACGGGTCCAAGAGCCGCCGGTGCCTGACCGACTCCCAGCTGCAGTCCGAGATCACCAAGGTGGTCTCCGCCCAGGGCTGGCCGACCGGCCTCGGCGATGAGTACTTCCTGTTCACGCCCAAGCAGCTCGGAGACTGCTTCGATGCCAAGTTCGCCGACGGCTGCTACGACCCGTCCGCTAGCTCATCGACCGCCTTCTGCGCCTACCACTCGTGGATCGGCGCGAGCACCCTCTACGCGGTCGTGCCGTGGGCCGATCTCAGCGGCGGCTGCCAGTACCAGGTGACGCACAGCCCGTCACCGAACGACGACGGCGCCGACATCGCGATCAACCTCATCAGTCACGAGCAGAACGAGACGATGACCGACCCGCTCGGCACTGGCTGGACCGACAAGCTCGGCGACGAGAACGGCGACGAATGCGCCTGGCTGGCCCTGTCGACCAGCTACAACGGCATCGGGGACTTCTCGCAGACCATTAACGGCGACGACTACCTGATGCAGTACGAGTGGAGCAACCGGGCCACCAGGTGCGTGGCCGCCAGCACCTACCCGCAGCCTTCCGGCTCGTTCACGGCCACGCCGGACGGAACGGACGGGGCGGCGTTCGCCGCGAGCGCGACCGACTCGGACGACACGGCATTTACCTACGGCTGGCAGTTCGGCGACGGCACCTCGGCCCTGACGTCCTCCCCCAGCGCCACGCACACCTATGCGTCGGCAGGCACGTACACGGTGACGCTGGTCATCTTCGACGGCCACGGAGATCAGGTACGCGTCGTCAGGTCCGTGGCTGTCTCGTAGTCCTCCCGGCTGCGACCCGGGGCCGGGGCCGGCTGGCATCCGCCGGGCGTCAGCGGATGCCGGCCGGCCGGAACTGAACGCTGATCCGCGGGCCGGCCGGCCTGGTGGTCTTGGGGATGGCATGCTGCCAGGTGCGCTGGCAGGTGCCGCCCATGACGAGCAGGTCGCCGTGTCCGGCCAGGTACCGGTGCACCTGGCGGCTCCCCTGGCCGCTGCCCTGTCGCGGACGGAGCAGCAGAGCCCGCGGATTTCCTAGCGAGACGATCGCCACGATCGTCTCGCGCACCCGGCGACCTGAATTGTCACCATGCCAGGCAACGCTGTCCTGACCGTCGCGGTACAGGCACAGGCCGGCGGTGCAGAGCGGCTCGCCGCGGAACCGCGACGACCTGGTCGTACATCCACCGCCGCTCGGCCCGCCACGGGACGCTGCCGGCCACCCGCCCGAACAGGGCGTCGGCGCCGCGCAGCCAGCCCGGCACCACGTCGAGCCACGCGCCGTGGGCTAGCTCCGTCCGGCGAGCCGCCCAGGCTGCCCAGCCCGAACTCCTGGTCCGCGTCGAAGAGCGATGCCTGGAAGGTGCCTGTCATGGTCTCAGGATAAACCATGATTCAAACGGGTGTTCGAATGAGCTTCCGGGCGCAATCACCCGGCGGGGATGATGGCGCGACGGCCGGCTCGAAGGAAGGTGGGAACCCGGTGCGCACGGGCAACGAGAGGCAGGGAAATGGCACAGTCGTCGGATGGCCGGCACGGCGCGACCTCGCCGGCCGCGGTCGGTACCGCCACCAGGACCTCGGGCAAGACCGCGGGCGCAGCGGACGTCGTCAGGGACGCCGCTCAGCACCTGCCGGGAGTCCCCGCCCTCACGGCGCGCCTGGCACCGCCTCGCGGACGGGCTGCCGCCGACGTGCTCAGGCGTCCCGAGGCTGTCCTGCGCCGGGCGAAGCAGCTGCCGACGGCCGCCGTCATGCTCCGCGATGCCATGGCGCCGCTGCTGACCGGGAAGGTCGACGACTGGCGTACCGAGTACGCCTACACCATCGGGATGCAGGCGTTCATCTACGGATTCCCGTACATCTACAACGCCAAGCTGAGGCACGACTGGGTAACCAGCGCCAGGGATCCGGCCGTGATCCCCTACGCACCGGCCAGCCATTTCTGGCACGCCAGCTCGCTGATCGACGCGACGTACCGGGACGGCGGCTGCCCTAATAACGACACCCTGTACTCGGTCGCCTGGGTGGACCTGTCCCGCGAGCCGGTCATCCTGTCGCACCCGAATATGGAGGACCGGTACTTCACCTTCGAATTGATGGCCTTCACCTCCGACAACTTCGACTATGTGGGACAGCGCACCACAGGCAGGGCCGCCGGGCACTTCGCCATCACCGGGCCGGGCTGGAAGGGCAGGCTGCCCGCCGGGGTCAAGAAGACCCAGCCGTCGCCCACCCCGTGGATCCTCGTGCTCGGCCGCACCCTCGTGGACGGCCCGGAGGACCTGCCCAACGTGCGCGCGCTGCAGGAGCAGTACAAGCTCACCCCGCTCAGCAAATGGGGAAAGCCACGGGCACGGGTGCCGCAGCGCCGTAACGTCTACGCACCGCCCGACCCGCAGCAGGACCCGCTCGGCCCGTGGAAGAGCCTGAACGCCATGCTGGCCGAGAACCCGCCGCCGGCTCATCACGCACTCCTGCTGAACCAGTTCGCCCGCATCGGGATCGGTCCTCGGCTCGATGTCGAGGCCCAGCCAGAGGTCGTCAGGCGCGCCCTGATCCGGGCCGCCGCGATCGGGATGCCGCTGCTGCGCCAGCAGTTCCTCGGCGGCGACTGGGCCACCGTCATCAACGGCTGGCGCTACCCGCCGCCGGAGGAAGGCCGCTTCGGCGACGACTTCCTGCGGCGGGCCGCTGACCAGTCGCTGGCAGGCATCACGGCTAACGACCCGGCGGAGGCCGTGTACCTGCTGAACTTCGACGACGCCAGCGGCAGGAAACTCTCCCCCAAGGGCCGGTACCGGCTGCGCTTCGCCGCCAGCGAGCTTCCGCCGGTGGACGCGTTCTGGTCGCTCACCGCCTACGCCGAGGAGGACATGAACCTGATTCCGAACGCGGCCAGGCGCTTCTCGGTCGGGGACCGCACGCCAGGCCTGCGGCGCGAGCCGGATGGCGGCCTGACCATCTACCTCCAGCCGAAGTCTCCCGGGTCGGCCAGAGAAGCGAACTGGCTGCCCACCTCCGCCGATCGCCCGTGGTTCGTGATCCTGCGGATGTACCTGCCGCACCGTTCCGTGGTGCAGGCCAGGTGGAAATGCCCGGGCATTGTCAAGGTTCCCTGACACTCGCCCGCCCGCGCCGACGAAACCCTACCCGGCGAACGCAGTGCCGACGTGCCCATGACAACGCAGGCTGATCCGATCGTGCTGCTGCGCAGCAAGAGCTACCTGAGCCTGCTGGCCGTCGCCGCGCTCCTCGGCATCCCGGTCTCCGCCGCCGCATACGGGTACCTGGCCCTCGTCAGCTACCTGCAGAAGGAACTCTTCACCCGGCTGCCGCACGGGCTCGGTTTCGCCGCTGAGCCGCTGTGGTGGCCGCTGCCGGTGCTGCTGGTCGGCGGGGTGCTGGCCGGCCCGGCCATCCAGTACCTGCCAGGCCGCGGCGGGCCGTCACCGGCCGGCGGGTTCAAGCTGCACGGCGCGCCGACCGCGGCGCAGCTGCCGGGCGTTATCTTCGCCTCGCTCGCGACGCTGTGCTTCGGGCTCGTGCTCGGGCCTGAGATGCCGCTGATCCTGATCGGCGGCGGGCTAGCTGTCGTGGCCGTGCGCATGGCCAGGCGGCCGGTCCCTGACCAGGCGATGGCGGTCATCGCAGGCGCCGGCAGCTTCGCCGCCATCAGCACGCTGCTCGGCTCGCCCATCATCGGCGCCTTCCTGCTCATGGAAGCGACCGGGCTCGGCGGCCCGATGCTCGGGCTGGTCCTGATACCGGGGCTGCTGGCAGCGGGCATCGGCTCGCTCATCTTCCTCGGGCTCGACAGCCTCACCGGCCTGGGCACCTTCTCGCTGGCCATCCCCGGGCTGCCGCCGTTCACCAGGCCCAACCTGGGCGAGTTCGGCTGGGCGGTCGTGATCGGAATCACCGCCGCGCTGGTCGGCAGCGGCCTGAAATGGCTCGGCCGACTGGTGCAGGGCCACGCCGACCGGCGGACCATGCTGGTCACCCCGGTCGCCGCGCTGGTCGTCGCCGGGCTGGCGGTCGCGTACGCGGAAGGATCCGGCAAGCCGACCTCCGACGTGCTGTTCTCCGGTCAGTCAGCGCTCGGCCCGCTGGTCACGCATGCGGCTAGCTACACCGCCGGAGCCGTCGTGCTCCTCGTGGCCTGCAAGTGCCTCGCCTACGCCGTGTCGCTGGGCAGTTTCCGCGGCGGGCCCGTGTTCCCCTCCATGTTCGTCGGCGCCGCCGGGGGCGTCGGGCTGTCGCACCTGCCCGGGCTGCCCGAGGTGGCGGGAGTCGCCATGGGCATCGGCGCGATGTGCGCCGTGATGCTGACGCTGCCGCTGACCTCGGTCCTGCTGGCCACGCTATTGCTCGCCTCCGACGGCCTGGCGGTCATGCCGCTGGTCATCGTGGCGGTGGTCGTGGCCTATGTCGCCAGCGCGCGGATCGCGCCGCCCGCCGCGGAGCCAGCCACCCAGGCAGCGAGCCAGCCGGCAGAGGAAGGCGCCTAGCACTAACACCCGCCGCGGGTGCTGAGCTGGGACCGCACGGCAGCTGTAGGGCTCGGCTGAACTCCGACAGTGGACCGCAAACCCGAGTATCTTGTCCGGATGACGCCCGCCGTCCAGGAGATGGTCGCCGCGACCTACGTCAGAGACATCGATGTGTCTCGCGGCTTTTACGAGCTGCTCGGGTTCGCGGAGGACTCAAGCGGACGGGCTGCGACCTCCGGATGGTCAGCGCTGCACCAGGGTAACTACCTGGTCCTCCTGGCCTCGACCAAGCCACCGCTCGGCGTTCCTCAGCTTCCGCTGCTCTTCTACTTCTACTTCGACGATGTCGACGCCGTCATCGACGGGCTGCGGGCTGGCGGCGTCGACGTGCATCACATGGGTCACCCTCCGCACGCGCTCGGCGGCGAGGCGAAGGTCCTCGACCCGGACGGCAACACCGTCCTGCTCGGCCAGCGGGAACGGTCGGCATCGCAGCAGCAGCAGCCAGATGACTCCTCGCCGCACTTCTCGCTGCTGAAAGAGGCCGCTGCCCTGGTCTCGGCCCGCGGCGGAGCGAAGACCCGCTGCCAGGTCAATGAGGTCGGCGGGAAGCCGTGCAGGCAGAGGGCCGACGTGAAGCTGGCCGACGCCGCGGGGGATTCGGTCTGGGCGTGCCTGGATCACGCCGACGAGATCCTCGTGACTGTGCGCGGAGCGTTCATCGCCAGCCAGGCCGACGAGGGCATGGCCAGCTATCTGGCCCGGCGCCGCAGCTAGCCGCTCGAATGATCCCCAGCTACCGCGCAATATTGGGCAGTTGAATGCTGACGCTGTGAACGCCACCACCCGCAGATCACTGGGTCCCGCGGCCCGCACACCGAGCTGGGCGCGGCGCGGGCATCAGCGGCCTATCAGGCGATGCGGATCAACGCCGTCGACCCCGGCTACACCGCGACCGACCTCAACGGCCACCGCGGCACGCAGACCGTGGCCCTAGTCGAGCGGCGGAAGCCGCTGGCCGCCGCCCAGCACGGCGGTGAACAGGTCACCGCGTTCTCTCACCCGGTCAAGCACGGTCCGGATGGTGAAGCCATCCGGCCGCAGGGACGGATCATCGAGCTCGTCCCAGGCGATCGGGGCCGAGACGGGTGCGCCGGGCTCGGCCCGCGGGCTATAGGGGGCGACGAGGGTCTTGTTGCTGACGTTCTGGGTGTAGTCGAGCCTGGCCAGGCCACCTCGCTCCCTGACGTCCCACTTCCAGCTGACGAGGTCGGGCACGACGGAGCCGATCGTCTTGGACAGCTGCTCGACCCAGCCGCGCGTCTGCTCGTAGCTCAGGCCAGGCTCGACCGGTATCCAGATCTGGATGCCCCGCCGGCCAGTGACCTTGGGCCGGGCCCGCACGCCCACGTGCTCCAGGGCCGTCCGGTGCAGCCTGGCCAGCACGAGCACGTCCTGCCAGGACGTCGACGGCCCCGGGTCGATATCGATCAGCGCATAGGTCGGTGAGCGCGGGTCAGCAGTGGTCGCGGTCCAGGCGTGCCATTCGAGCGCGCCGAAGTTCGCGGCCCAGACCAGCGCGGCGGCCTCGTCGACGACCAGGTAGGTCGTCGTCTTGCCGCGCTCCGCCTCGGGATTGTCCCACCGGGGAATCCACTCGGGCGCGTGCTCGGGAAGCTGCTTATGCCAGAAGCCCGGCTCTGCCGCGCCGCCGGGAAAGCGGTGCATGTTCAGCGGCCGGCCAGCCAGGTACGGCAGGATCACCGGGGCGATCCT
>DATKQH010000164.1:0-7328 GCA_035532775.1 Streptosporangiaceae bacterium | reverse complement strand
TGACCGGCGGTCGACGCAACCCCGGTTCGACGTGGCACGATCTCGCAGGTGACCACCAGGCCTGCCGCGGCGCATCGAGCGCGCGATGGCCTTGCTCCGTCGTCGCGACCTCAGCGTCACCGAGGTCTGTTTCGCGGTCGGCTGCCGCCCAGCACCTACCGGCGCCACGCGGCGCGCGCGACGGCGGGGATGCCGCCGTGCGTGGCGAAACAGGTGACCAGACCGATCAGGAATCGAGAAGCGCGGGGCACCGAGCCGCAACTAGCGTGACCGCCATGGACATCACCATTCACGCAAGCTTCCTCCCGCACGACGATCCGGACGCCTCCCTGGCCTTCTATCGCGACACCCTCGGCTTCGAGGTCCGCGCCGACGTCGGATCCGGCAAGATGCGCTGGATCACCGTCGGCCCCCCCGGCCAGCCCGGCACGTCCATCCTCCTGGCGCCGCCGGCCACCGACCCCGGCATCACCGACGACGAGCGCCGCACCATCACCGAGATGATGGCCAAGGGCACCTACGGCTGGATCCTCCTGGCCACCAAAGACCTCGACGGCACCTTCGAGCGGCTGCAGGCCAGCGACGCCGAGGTCGTCCAGGAGCCGACCGACCAACCGTACGGCGTTCGCGACTGCGCCTTCCGCGATCCCGCGGGCAACCTGATCCGCATCCAGGAGCGGCGCTGAGCCGCCCGGCGATCGCAGCCATGTGCACAGATGCGTACCGTGAGGCGCTGACACGAGATCTCTCATCCCCGGCGTCATCCCCGGCGTCATCGGCGCCGCCCTCAACGTCGGCGCCGAGCCAGCGCCAGGCCGCTGAAACCGGCCGCGAAGGCGTTGTGGGGCGGTCACTCCGGCGGCGTACGAATCCCGGACAGGACGATCTGTAAAGTCGCGGCGTCGGCAAAAGATGACTCCGGACCGGCAACCCGGCGGAGTGGCGAAGACCTATGGCAGCAAGTACGTCGAGTTCGCCACTCTGCCTGGCGCCGTCAGGGTCGCGCTCTACGGGCGCGGTGCCCTCGCCCAGCATGCCGGTGTCTCCCCTGACGGCCCCTACATTTGACGCATCGCAACGGAACGGCGTGCGGACAGCCTCCGTCGTACCGCGAGGAGCATTTCAACCGTAGCCGGGGGCTCAAAGCACGCAGTCCCTTAACACCATGGCCTTATCCGTTTGCTGGCGGTTGCCGAGCAGCGGAATCCTTATCGTCACAGTCGTCCCCTTCCCCTGTTCGGATCGCAGGACGATGCTGCCGTGATGGTTCTCGACGATCGTCCGGACGATGCTCAGCCCGAGGCCGGACCCTGGGATGGAACTGTCCACCGCGTTCGAGGCGCGGAAGAACGGGGTGAACAGTGAGGGCTGCTCGCTGCCGGGGATCCCGATGCCCGTATCAGCGACGCTGGCCATCGCTTCCTCCCCTTCACGCCGGGCCACCAGCGTGATGACGCCGCCGCCGGGAGTGTATTTCACTGCGTTGGACAGCAGGTTCGTCAGGACCCGGTCAAGCTGATCGGAGTCACCGTTGACCATCAGGCCGGAACCGGGGCAGGCGAAATCGAGCACGAGCTTCTTCTCGCGGAGAGCGGGCCGCAGCGCCTCAGCCGCCCTGGGCAGCAGAGGAGCGAGGTCCGTCGGCCTCAGGTCGGACCGGAAGGTGCCCATCTCGATTCTCGCCGTCGTGAGCATGTCCTCGGTCAAGCTCCGCAGGCGCTCGGCGTTGCGGCTGACCACCGCGAGCATCTGGCCTTGTTCCGCGGTGAGCGGGCCGGCGTCGCCTTCCCTGAGTATTTCGAGATACCCGATGATGCTGGTCAGCGGAGTCCGGACATCGTGCGACGCGGACGCGAGGAGACTCGTCTTGGCCCGGTCCACGGCCCGCAGTTCTGCAACAACCTGTTGCTCCTTCTGGTAGAGGCGCGCATGGTCAATCCCCCTCCCGATATCCCCGGCCAGCGCTTCGGCGGCTGCCACCTCAGCTGCTGTCCATGGCGACCCCGGATTGTTGCGGAGCAGGGCCAGGACGCCTAGCGGCTCGGTGCCCGCCCCGAACGGGACAAGGAGCAGATAGGTGCCGCCCATGTGGAGGAACGCGTCCAGGATCGCGGGCGGGAACGTCAGAAACTCATCGGAGCGCAGGTTGACTCTCAGGCTGGTCCGGTTGCGGAACAGGTCCATGATTGACATCGCGTTCATGTAGGCCTGCTGTGCCTCCTGCGCGAGCGCCGCATGCAGTTCCGCATCCTCGGGGTTGCCTTCCGGCAGATTCACCCGTCCCTCGCTGATGACCGACAGCCAGACCCGGTCACATCTCAGCGTGGTCGCGATGTCGGCCACCGCCTCCTTGGTGAGGGCCGGGGTCTTGAGATGCTCACGGATGCGGACTGCGGCATCCCGGACCAGTGCCTGCAGCCTTGCCTGCTCCGCTGCCATCGCCTGCACGCGGTCACTCTCATCGGCCAGGAGATTGATCGATGCGGCGAGATCCCAGGTCTCGGCCGGGCCGCCCGGGCTGACGCGGGCGGCCCGGTCACCGGCAGCGAGCCGCCGCACCGTGCTGGTGCTGGAGCACAGCGGAACGATGGAGTAGCGCAGGAGGAGTACGGTGACCACGACAGGGACCACTATCCCGGCGGTCAGCACCACGGCAATGACCACGCCCTGGGATGCGGGACCGCCCAGGATGACGGCGACTGCCCCAATCAGGAGGAGGCACTGGGCCACCAGGCCGATCAAGGCATAGAACACGATGGAGCGACGTCTCATCACAGCCGACCCAGGAATCCGGGTCCGGCCCGGGCCGCTGGCCATTCGGCGACCGTCTGAGGTGGCATCTGGGAACCGGGGGTCTGGGCATGCCAAGCCCCCGCTAGATTCCCGTCGGCCATCTTGCCGCTCCTAAGCACCCTGCCCGAACGCCTGACAAGATCGATACGTACGGCTACGCTCGGAATACAGAGAGTATATCTAAGTAGCTCCTCAGGGCGCGGCCACACCAGTTCACACGGTGCCGCACACGAGGCCGGGCAGGTGGGGGATCGGGTGCACTTTCCGCCGCGCCGCTGCCCCCTGGCGCTGGACTACCGGCCAGGCCGATGGGGCCCGAGCGCACAACGGGCGCCGTCCGTGCCTGTCCGTGGTTACAGCCGCCCAGCATCCGTGTACACGGACATATGACGGACAGGACTGGAAATTCACGCTCCTATTTCGAGCGCTTTTCCAGGTCAGCGGCTATTCCGATGGGCAGGAACCAGCGGTCTGTAAAACCGTCGGCTTAGCCTTCGTTGGTTCGAACCCAACACCTGCCACTACCTGCGGAAACGGCCCGTGAGCTGGGGAAACCCGGTTCGGCGGGCCGTCGCTTTTCGCGGGATCTGATCCCACGGTGTCCGGTGAAGTCCGGGTGTTTATGGCCGTCCACGGACGCATAGCGGACGGCGGGTCGCCGGATCGTCACGGCGCTGGCGGCGTGATAGCTCTGGGATGCTCGTAACCGGGGCGGACGGATTCCCGCTGCGCGTGACACCGGAGCTTCCCTGGGGTGGCACGACGTCCGTCGGGCTGGCTCGTCGGCCAGCGATGGCGCGATTGCCCCTTCCGGGGAGCACAGCACGCCACAGGTTCCAACGCGCTGCGCTGGGGGCTCACGCAGCCGGGGGACTGAACCCATTCCCCTGCGAAACGCACTACGTGGCCACCACCGGCCGAAGATGGCCGTGCCGCAGGGGCAGCCAGATGCGCGTGAAGTCGTCTACCTGGGCTTCAATGCCAGCGGATTAAGAGTCGGCGGTTTGGCGTTCGCGTACTACCGGGCAATGCCTGGCCGTACTGTTTCGTCCGTGATTCCGCGCAATTCACTGCCGGGTAATACCGGCCAGTGTCAAATGGTACTGCGGCATCCGAGCAAACATGGAGCAAACATCTGCGGTGGAACGGCGCGTCGTCACCGGCTACGGTCGGTGACCACGCGCCGCGTAGCGCCACTCCGGGCGGGCCGTGCGATGCGCCGGGCCATGCGCATGCCTTATCGCCGGCTGACTCGGGAGACGCTGGGCCCGGCGCTGGTGCCTGTTCCGCTGCCGTGTCAGCCTTGCGCGGCTTTCCATGGGTTGATGAGGCTGACGCCTGTGCCGGTGAAGTCGGAGGTGTTGCGGGTCGCGAGGGTGGCGTTCAGTGCCCGGCAGATGGCCGCGATCTGGGCGTCGGAGGTGCTGATCGGATGGCCGGCGCGTTCTCGTTCGGTGACGACGTCGGCGTACTGATCCGCGGCGAGGACGTCGAAGGGCTCGGCCTGGTCGCGGAAATCCGTGTTGATGAGCGCGTGGATGGCTTCCGATAGCCCGGTCTTGCGGCGGCTGTCCGGCAGGCGGCGTACGCCGTATAGCAGTTCGGCGGCGGTGATCGCCGTGATCGCGGTTTCCCCGGCCGGCAGTGAGTCCAGCCAGGAGATCACTCCGGGGTCGGGGAGTTGGCGCGTGAGTTCGGAGATGACGTTGGTGTCGAGGATGATCACGCGCCGAACTCCGCTGCCCGGGGCCGCTCGCCGCGCTCTGGCAGCTCAAGATCCGCCCCGCCGAGGGCGGCGAACCGTTCGTGAATGCGGGTGCCGAGTCCCCGGCCGGACGGCGGCTCGGTGAGGCGCTCGCGGAGGATCGCCCTGACTTCGGCTTCCATCGAGCGCCCGTGCCGCGCGGCCTGCACGCGGAGCCGGGCGTGCGTCTCGGCGTCAAGTCCGCGGATCGTCAGCGAGGCCATCCCCGCCTCCTAATGATTGCATTGAAGGCAATGCTATCAGTGCGGGCGAACCGGAGCAACCGCGTGGGGCACCCCGCACCGGAGTCCGCCTTCCGGGCGTCCTCATCCACCCGTGCTGGGTGCGGACGTCCGGGCTCTCCGCGCAGACACAGGCCTGCCGGGGCCTGATCGGCGGGCATGCCCAGGTCCCATGAGGTGACAGGATTCTCGGCACCCACAGGTGAGCAGCGCCGAGGAATATCGTCTTCCACCTTCAGGGGAAGTCGCCTGGCTGTAGCGCTGGTAGCGCATCGGTTACAATGTAATGCATGAGTACTCCGCTTTCGATCCGCTTTGACGAGCCTCTGCTAGCCCGCTTGCGGCGACGCGCGGCTGCTACTACTGGTTCCAGCGCCTCGTCGCTCGCGCAGCGGCTAATCGATGAGGGCCTGCGGATGGCCGACCACCCTGGCGTGATCTTCAAGGACGGTCCGTCCGGTCGCCGGGCCGCGCTCGCATTCGGGCCTGACATCTGGGAGGTGGTCAAGTTCCTCCATGAGATCGATGAACGCGGTCCAGCGGCTCTCGATGCCGCTGCCGAGGTATTCGCGACCGACACAAGCCGGATAGTGACCGCAGTCAGCTACTACGCCGAGTACCAGGCTGAGATCGACGCCGAGATCGGCGCGGCTGACGAGGCGTCGGCCCGCGCCGAGGCGGCGTGGCGGATCCAGCGGCAACTCATCGCATGACGGGGTCAGCTGGTGGCCGGCTCGCGCTTGACGAGATGTTCTCGCCGGTTATCGCCGCGTCGCTGCGTGATCTCGGCCACGACGTGATCGCCGTGGCCGAGCGGACCGAACTGAGGGCGATGACCGATGACGAGGTTTTCGCCTGGGCCACGGCGAATAGCCGGTGGCTGCTGACCGAGAACGTCAAGGACTTTCAGCCCATACTGCTGCGCGCGCTGCAGGCCGGGAACCCGGCCACCGGATTGCTGTACACCAGCAGCCGCTCCTTGCCCCGATCCAGGAAGAACCCCGGCCCTCTAATCCAGGCGCTCCACAAATGGCTAACCCAGGGACCACCTGAACCGCCCCTCACCGAGGACTGGCTCCTCCGTTCCAGCGATCACTGATTATCAGGGCGTCGGCTGGGCCGTGACAACCGGGCAACCTGTGCGTGCCGAGAATCCCGTCCACGGCTCTGACCAGCAGAGTTGCTCTCCCAGTCGCCCGGCCGTGATGATCACCGATCATGTGCCTGCGGTTCGTCCTCCTCCTGATCACGCGGGTCGCCGCGTGGCTGCGGCTGTCCCGGCGTGAGGAGACGTGGAAGACCGCGGAGATCTTGATCCTGCGCCACCAGCTCGCCATCCTGCAACGGCGGCAGCCGCGCCGCCCGAAGCTGAACTGGGCGGACCGGGCCCGGCTCGCGGCCCTGCTCAGCGTGATACCCAAAGCGCGCCGCCAGGGGCTGCGGCTACTGATCACCCCGGACACGATCCTGCGCTGGCACCGCGACATCGTCCGGCGCCGCTGGGCCGCCAGGTCCAAGCGCGGCAAGACCGGCCGCCCGGCGACCCGCCGCAACATCAAGGCCCTGGTCCTCCGAGTGGCCCGGGAGAACCCCGAGTGGGGCTACCGCAGGATCCACGGCGAGCTGGCCGGCTTGGGAGTCAAGGTAGCGGCGTCAACCGTATGGGAGATCCTCAAGGCCAGTGGCATCGACCCCGCCCGGCGGCGGACCGGGCCGGCCTGGTCACAATTCTTGCGCTCCCAGGCCGAGGCGATCCTGGCCTGCGACTTCTTCACGGCCGGCCTGCTCGACGGCACCCAGGCCTACGTCCTGGCCGCATGACGTGGACGAGGTTTTCGGCACGCACAGGTGCGTCCGCAGGCTTCGGGGCAGGACCCTTATCAGCGCGGCGAGGACCGCGCGGCCGGCCCAGTCCAGGCGTGGTCGGGGATGGGTGCGGCGCAGCACGGCAACCTCGTGCCGCAGCACGAGCAGCTCGAGGTCCTTGGACGCCGTTGACCTGCTCAGCAGGACCAGCCAGCTGCTGAGCCGGGCGAAGATCAGGTAGAGCAGGCGGAGAGACACAGATGATCATCATCGCCTACCGCAAGCGCTGGCGGTGGCGCATCACTGCAGATCAGAGGCCAGGCGGACTTCTGGCACCCCGCAGGGCCTAAGGAGAAGACCAGCGAGCAGGTGCTTGATCTGCGGGACGGGCGGCAGCCTCAGCCGAACGTGGTCGACTGCTTCGCGATGGTGGTGTCGCCGATGCCGGCGCGCCAGCTCGGCCCGAGGTCGGTGGCGCTGCAGCTGCGCAGCAGGCCGATGGCGAGCGCGGCGACGTCAGCAGACGGCGTTGCGAGCGGCACGCGCACCATCGCGTCGTCGCGGCCGTCGTCATCGAGTTGCGCCACGTCCGGCAGCAGGTCGGCGCGCTCGCTGAAGCGGGCACCTTTGGGAAAGACGAGGTAGAGCAGGACGTGCGGCGCCTCGTCAGCGGCGTAGGGCGACATCGTCACCGAGTAAGGACTGCCGGCACTCTTGTGGCGGAACCGCCCGCCGCCACCTGC
>DATKQH010000163.1:0-28109 GCA_035532775.1 Streptosporangiaceae bacterium | reverse complement strand
TCCGCACCCCGCTATCCAATCAGCCGCCAGCCCCTGAAGATGCCGCGAGCCCGGCACCAGCGCAGCGCGGGTGCCGGGCTCAGTTGGCTGGTTCAGTTCACGAACACCTTGGGGCTGTTCTTGACGCTGGTGTCCCTGACCGGCCCGAACTTGGCCGAGAAGTGCGCCGGACCGAGACAGGCTTGGTTGCCGCCTGCCTTGGTGAACTTCTGCTTCGAGAAAGCGATCGTGCTGGCCGTGTTCGACGCATGCCCAGTGACGCTCGCGGCCTTGTAAGAGCACGAAATCGGGCTTCCGCTGGCCGTCACCGTCACCGTGAACTTGATCGGCTGGGTCACGGTCTGGCCGCTGACCGTGACGGGGTCGCCCTTGGCGTCACTGACCATGACCTTGTATGGCAGGTTCTTAGCCTTGATGCTCTTGAACGTGAGGCCTGGGAAGCCGCTGACGGTGCAGTTGGCGACGGTCACCGCGGTGAGCGACTCGGTGGCATTGCCCGGGGTGGCCGGGTTACTCCTGACGGTCGCGCTCAAGCGGGCCGACTTACAGATCAGCTTCACTGTTCCGGTTCCCAGCGAGAAGACCGCCTCGGTCCCGGTCACGAGGCTGGCCTTGAGCACGGCACCTGCCCTGACGGCCGGCCCGCCCGCCTTCCGGATGGTCAGCACGTGGGTGGTGGCCGCGTCGGCCGACGCCATGGGCACCATGACGATGGCTGCGGAGGCGGCAGCCGCCGCCAGCTGAACGTACTTGCGCATAGAATCCCGGTTCCTTCCTAGAAGGGACTAGCGCTTCCACCCTGCCATGAGAATCGGCTTCGTTGTGCCATTGCGGCCAATTGAGCGCGATTAGCCCGGCGGTAACCGGGCTCAGGCGGTGCCCCCGGCGAGCCTGGACCGCCGGGAGCACCGCGAGCCAACCCTGATCAGCCGCGGACTAGTGCAGCGCTACAGGCCCGGTCGCACTCAGGATCTCCGGCAAGGCCAGCGCGACCGTAACATTGCCGCCACGCGTCACCACGGTCCCCCGGCCGTGAATGCTCCAGTGCTGCCGAGCGCGACCCTTCCGCCGCACCGCATGGCTCACAGGCTGAGCGCCACGGCAGGCTCCTGGCGCGGGGGCATGACAGGTGACAAGGGCGCGGGTGCTGGCAGCATGGCTCGCCGCCGGGGCGAGCATCGCCCTGACAGCGGCGGCGGTCGCGATGGAGACACGCACCAGATCGGGACTCATCGTGTCGGCCGGCCATCCCGGGTGGGATTGGCTAAAAATCCAGTAGCTGCGCGACGCGCGGGAACAGGTCCCGCAGGTTGTCCTCGGAGGTCAGCTCCCGCGCCTGCGGCAGGGAGAGCCAGCGCAGCGGTGCGTCTGGCGACTCGGCCGTGATCGCATCCGGGGTCTGGGTGGCGAGGAGGAACCGCAGGTCGGCATGCTCGTGGGCGGGTTCACTGCCGCCCGCCGGCACCGAGACGATCACCACCTGGTGGAGCGCGCCGTCCGGCCACGGCACCAGATCGGCCAGCCCGGTCTCCTCCCCTGCCTCCCGCAGTGCGATGGCCAGCGCGTCCCGCTCGCCCGGATCGCCGTGGCCGCCGACCTGGAGCCAGGACTGCTGGCGCTGATGCCAGCGCAGCAGAACCCGTCCGCTGCCAGGATGAACGATCAGCGCGGATGCCGTCAGGTGCAGCGGAAGTGATCGCGACCACGGATCATCGCAGACCTCGGCGAGCGCACCGGCCCGCTCGACGTCGGCTATCTCGGCTGGGTCCTGCGCGCGGTACTGGAGCAGCAAGTCGAGCACCGGGTGGCGGGCGGAGTTCACCGGCGTCAACTTACACTGGCGCTGGATCCAGGAGGCGATCGTGACGTCCCCGCAGCAGTGGGTGATCGAGCCAGGCGACCCGGTCGTGCCTGTGGTCGCCTGCCTGCCGCACGGCGGCCGTGACTACCCGGCCGAGCTGGCGACCGCGCTGGCCGTCAGCCCGGACATCCTGTGGTCGGACTGGCTGACCAGGGAGCTGTACGCCTTCCTGCCCGAGCTGGGCATTACCGCGGTCACCACCACCTTCAGCCGGTTCGTCGCCGACGTGAACCGCGATCCATCCGGTGATCAGCACGGCGGATTCTGGACGAGCACCGTCGCGGCCCGGATGCCGAACGGGCGGGCCGTCTACCAGAGGCCGCTCACCGCGAGCGAGATCGGCCACCGGATCCTGATCGCGCACGCGCCGTTCCACCGGGCACTCGACTCGGTCATCAAGCGGCTGCTGCGCCGGTTCCCGCGGGTGCTCCTGCTCGATCTGCATAGCTTCGGGGCCGGCCTGGACGGCGACGTGATCCTCGGCGATCGGCAGGGCGTCACGGCCCGGCCCGTCGCTGTCCGGCTGCTGGCCGGCGCGCTCGCCACGGCGGACCTGGACGTTCGCCTGAACCAGCGGTTCACCGGCGGCTGGACGGTCCGCCGGTTCGCCGGCCACGAGCAGGTGGACGCCGTGCAGGTGGAGCTGAACCAGCGCCGCTACCTCGACCTGGATCGCCGCAGGTATCCGGGGACACCTCCGATCGGCGCCTTCGACGCCACCCGGCGGCTCCTGCGGATCGCCCTCGAGGACGTGGTCGCGCAGGTGATCAGCGGCCTCGACGGCTAAGCCTGGAGTGCGGCCAGCGGGTGCATATTGGACGGGCTCATCGCATCCTCTCAGGTAGCATTTAACGGCCTGTCCCGCCCCAACCGGGCTGTAACATAGCGGATTTATTCGCATATTCATTTATCCGCTTCTATGCATGATTTAGAATGGCTCGCCAGGCATTGCCGAGCCGGTCAGTTCGCGCCGTCGCCGGTCAGTCGGCGGACGGTGTTCACCGTCACGTAACGGGCCCGAAGCACGTCAGCAACGGGAGTCCGTCACTGTGAGCGTGCCGTAAGTCACTTTCTGAGGAGGTCAGATGGCGCAGTGGAGAATACGGGTCATCGTGCCAGCGGCCCCGGATGGCCGGCAGGTGCTGAAGAGCGCACTCGCGCACGTCGCCGTCACCGAGTCGCGGCTGATACCGCCGAGCGCGGACACCGCTGAGACGACCGGCGAGGTCGTTGTCGACCTCGGGGAGGACGACGCCCTGCACGACCTGCTGCGCACGCTGCACGAGATCAGCCCGCAGGTCTTCATCAGCCGCGTCGGCTCACCCGAACCCGATGCCGGCGACCTGGCGATCCGAGTCAGGAAGCTCTCCATACCGGGCTGACTCGCTGCCGCTACGGCCATCATGGGTCGCATCGCCCAGACGAGGCGGGAGCGCATCATGGCCGACACCGAGTTCGCGGGTCGTCAGTCGGGCGAGACAGCGGCCAGCCGCAGCGGCCTGCGCCGCGTGCTGGTCAGTATCGGCATCGCGAACGCCGCGCTGTACGCCCTGTACGTCGGCGTGCTCCAGGTGCTGCTGCCGCTGCAGGTCGAGGCCATCGACCGGCCGCACAAGGTCGCCGTCCTCGGCCTGGTGTCGGGCGTCAGCGCGATCTTCGCCGCCGCGTTCAACCCGATCGGCGGAGCGCTATCCGACCGAACCAGAACCCGGTTCGGCCGCCGGTCCCAGGAGCGAGGACGCGGCACGCGACATGGGCGTGCTCAATATCCGCTAACGCCGGCCCGCAGGTCGTCGCTCCCTTCATCGCGGCCGCGGTCATCGGGCACCTCGGCGGCTACCCTGCGCTGTTCGCCACCGCAGGCGTCGTCGCGATAGCCAGGGCGGTCGCCATCCTTCCCGTCCGGTCCGTCCGTTAGCGCGACCGGATAAACCGCACGGCAATTGCAGCATCGGCGGAGTGGGCCGCCAGCCACTGCGACGTCGCCCGCGTCCTTGGCGCGCGGATGGGCTTCTCTGAGCAGATTCAGCAGGCGCTGCGGCACCTGTATGAGCGCTGGGACGGCAAGGGCATGCCGGGCGCCAGGCACGGCACGCAGATCCCCCTGGCGGTCCGGCTGATGCAGGTGGCGCAGGATGCGGACATGACCTGGCGGCACGGCGGCACCACGCTGGCCAGCCGCATGCTGACCGACCGGGCAGGATCGGGGCTTGATCCCGACATCGTGGACGTCTTCCTCTCGCTTGGTGATCAGCTGTTCGACGGCCTGGACGCACCCTCCATCTGGGATCTGGCGCTGCTTGCCGAGCCTGGGCCGCAGCCCGTCGTCACGCCGGACCGCCTGGACGCCTACCTGTCGGCGGTCGCGGACTTCGCCGACCTGAAGAGCATGTGGACGATCGGCCACTCCCGGGGGGTCGCCAGGCTAGCCGGGCGGGCCGCCGCCGTGGCCGGCCTGCCCGCGGCGGACATCACGCTGCTGCGCCAGTCCGCGCTCGTGCACGACATCGGCCGCGTCGCCGTCCCCGTGCACGCCTGGGGCAGCCCGGGCCCGCTGTCCAGGGATCAGCGCGAGCAGGTGCGGCTGCATGCCTACCACTCCGAGCGGGTCCTCGACGTCTCCGACGGACTGCGGCCGCTGGCCCGCCTGGCCGGCGCGCACGGCGAGCGCTACGACGGGTCGGGCTACCATCGCGGCAGCCGCTCCGGCGATCTGCCGCTGTCCGCCTGGCTGCTCGCCGCGGCCGACTGCTACCAGGGGATGCGGGAACCTCGTGCGCACCGGCCCGCGCTGTCAGCCGCAGCCGCGGCGGACGAGCTGCGCAGCGACGCGGCAGCCGGCCGGCTCGCACCGGAAGCGGTCAACGCGGTGCTGATCGCGGCCGGACAGCCGCGCGAGCCGGTTCCCCGGCCCGCGGGTCTGTCCGAGCGCGAGTGCGAGGTACTCGGGCTGGTGGCCCGCGGCCTGGCCACCAAGCAGGTCGCGCGGCAGCTTGGCATCTCGCCGAAGACCTGCGATCACCACATCCAGAGCGTGTACGGCAAGGTCGGCGTGTCCACTCGCGCGGGCGCAACGCTGTTCGCTCTGGAGCACGGGCTCGTCTCGCCTGGATAGCGCCTCGCCGGGGTGCGGCCCCGTCCCCGTGAGCCTCCGTCCCCCCGGACCGGGTTCCTGCCGCTACCGATCGTGGCCGGTGTGTCAGCTGGCCGCCATAGGGAGTTCTCCCGATTGCCGGTGGCGTACGCGGGCTGGTTGAGTCGGCGCTGATCGGCTCAGCGGGAGGTGGCCACAGTCTTGACGTCGCGATCAGCGTGGTGACCCGTTATAAGCGTCCGGCCGCCTACATCCGGATCGCCGCAGGCGGCGCTGGCATGCTCGCCGGTCAGCGGCATGCCATCCTCGAGGCAGCCCGTGCACGTGGCTGGTCGGAGCCCGCGGTCTACCTCGACGTAGACGGCGC
Source organism: Streptosporangiaceae bacterium (assembly GCA_035532775.1). GTDB lineage: Bacteria > Actinomycetota > Actinomycetes > Streptosporangiales > Streptosporangiaceae > Chersky-822. Next base: position 22,787 of record DATKQH010000163.1, on the reverse strand, counting down.
GGACGCCGCCGCGGGCACCGGGCCCGGCCTTGCCCAGCTAGCCGTCGCGATCAGCACCGGCCAGCACGACGCGCTGATCCTGGGCGGCGTCGGCACGATCTGCCGGAATCCGGCGGACCTGATGCGACTGCTCCATCGTTGTACCCGCAACGGCGTCGCAGTCGAATGCGTCACCAGCCTGGGCACGGCCCGCGGCAGCAGCGGATTCCCGCGAGAGGGACGAGGGAGACGGACGTGAGCGCTGAGACCGCCCTGTCAGGAGGCTGCCCGCCGCGCCGTGCGGCGACCGCCCTGTTGCTCCGCCACCGGGGCAAGCACGATCTGCCACTATTGGGCTATGGGATTCGACTTGCCTGGCCTCCTCGCGGAGAGAAGCGGCCAGGGATATGAATTGCACGCCCGCTACCTCAATCCGCAGCGGCCCCGCATGCTCCACGCGATCGGATTCGACAAGGTGTACGAGCGTGCGGAGGGTGGCTACCTCTACGACGCGGACGGCGTGCGGTACGCGGACTTCCTGTCCGGCTTCGGGGTCTTCGGGATAGGCCACAACCATCCGGTGGTCCGCAAGGCGCTGCATGACGTGCTCGACGGCAAGCTAGCCAGCATGGTCCAGTTCGACTGCGCCCTGCTGCCCGGCCTGCTTGCCGAGCGGCTGCTCGGCTACGCGCCGGGACTTGACCGGGCCTACTTCTGCAACAGCGGCACCGAGGCGGTCGAAGCCGCGCTGAAGTTCGCCAGGTACGCGACGGGCCGGCGCCGCATCATCTACTGCGACCACGCCTTCCACGGGCTGACGGTCGGCTCGCTCTCCGTCAACGGGGCGGCCGAGTTCCGCCGCGGCTTCGACCCGCTGCTGCCGGACGCCTGCGTGCCGTTCGGCGACCTGGACGCGCTCGATGCCGAGCTGCGCAAGGGCGACGTGGCGGCGTTCATCGTCGAGCCCGTGCAGGGCAAGGGGGTCGCGGTAGCGCCGCCCGGATATCTGGCCGCGGCCGGCGCGCTGCTGCACGACCGTGGTGCGCTGCTGATCTGCGACGAGGTGCAGACCGGCATGGGCCGCACCGGCAAGTTCTTCGCTTACCAGCATGACGATGTCGATCCGGACATCGTCACGGTGGCCAAGACGCTGTCCGGCGGTTTCGTCCCGGTCGGGGCCACCATGGCCAAGGGCTGGATCTTCGAGAAGGTCTACTCCTCGATGGACCGGGTGCTGGTGCACGACACGACCTACGGGTCCAATGCGGCGGCCATGGCAGCCGGGCTGGCCACCCTCGCGGTCATCGATGACGAGCAGCTGGTCGGCAATGCCGAGCGCACGGGCGCGGCGATGAAGCAGGCGCTGCAGGACATGGCCGGTGAGTACGAGATGCTCGCCGACGTGCGCGGACGTGGCCTGATGATCGGCTTCGAGTTCGGCAAGCCCAGCTCGCTCAAGCTCAGGACGAGCTGGAACATGCTGCAGACGGCGCGGAAGGGCCTGTTCGCCCAGATGGTCGTCGTGGCACTATTCGAGCGGCACCACATTCTCACCCAGGTCTCGGGTGACCACATGGAGGTCATCAAACTTCTGCCGACCCTGACCATCGGGATGGAGGAGGTCACGATGTTCAGCGAGGCCTTCGCCGACGTCATGAAGGACGCGCACCGCGGAAGCGGCCTGATGTGGGACTTCGGCCGCTCGCTCGTCAAGCAGGCCGTCACCCGCTGACCCGGCCCTTACTAGCCCTTCTCGCGCTGCTGATAGCCGGCCGTCATGCCGCCGTCGACCAGCAGCGTGGTCCCGGTGATGAACTCCGTCTCATCGCTGGCATAGAAGAGCGCAGCGGCCGCGACGTCACGGGGCTGGCCGATCCTGCCGATCGGCGGGACCGGCCAGTCACCGCTCTCTGGCCGGTCCGCCATCCCCGGCGGTGCCATGTGCCGCATGCCAGGCCAGGTGTCGCCGGGGCAGAGCACGTTCGACCGCACGCCGTCTGGCCCGCCTTCCAGGGCAAGCATCTTGCCGAGCATCACCACGGCCGCCTTCGAGACCGAGTACAGGCCGATCGACTGCTCGCCCCAGATTCCCGCGTCGGAGGCGATGTGGATCATGCTGCCGCGGCGGACGGCGAGGTGCAGGTAGGCGGCACGCGCGTAGAGGAAATAGCCGCGGACGTTCACCTCCATCACCCGGTCGTAGTCCTCCAGCGGCGTCCGCAGCAGGCCCGCCTCGACGCCGATCCCGGCGTTATTGACCAGTATGTCGAAAGCTGGCAGCCGCTCGACGGCCATGTCGACGGACCTGGTCACGGCCGCCGGGTCGCGCGCGTCGGCCGGCACGAACCAGGCCGGGCCCGATTCTCGCAGCGCCGCCTCCGCGCGCAGGCCGAGGTCGGTGCCGCGCCCGGTCACCACCACGGCCGCGCCTTCGGCGAGGAACCGCTCGGCGATGGCCAGGCCGATGCCGGTCGTGCCGCCGGTGATCAGCGCCCCTTTGCCGGCCAGCCGTCCGCTGCTCGTTAGGTTCATCTGGTTGTCTCGTTCCCCGTAGTTCGTCGAATGCTATCCGCCTGATCTCCCGCGCCACCATTCAGCCGCCCCGGCATCTGGTCACTCTGCGTAACTGAATGGCTCTGGAGGTGAACCTCGGGGCCGACTGAGCCGTGACATCGGTAACGGGACACGCCATTGAGAGGGGCCTTGTCCCGATCCGCGCCAGAGTCCTGGCGAGATCATGCATCGCCGTGCCGAGAGGAGTTCTCCCATGCATGCGGTCAGCGAGTCCAGCCAGGCCGCCGCCCAGCACACGCCCGACCTGTCGACCGGCGCGGCGGCGCGTCGTCGTGCTCGCGGGCCTGGCGCCCGCGGCCCGGCTCACGGTGAGGTCGGCGGCTAGCCGATAAGGGGAACACCTGCCTCCGGGGTGTGCACCAGGAAGGTCAGGGCCTGCTGAAAGTACAGGTACACGGCCTCGCCGTCGTGGGCGTCGTAGCCGATCGACAGATCCTGGGCGAGGTACATCTCGAAGTCGCCGCCCCGGATCGAGACCAGGAACGCGCCTTCGATGGCGGGAGCCCAGATGATCGGTCCGTCCACGAGCCTGGCGAGATGCTCCCGTACGGGGTAGCCGTGATCCGATGTCTCGCTGACCGCGGTGTAGGAGCTGGCGCTCAGCAGCAGGGCGTACGGGCCGCCGACGCCGGCCAGCCGCAGCGAGGCCTGCGCCTGGCTCACCAGGTCCGGGTACTGCCTGGCGTCGGCGGGCAGGGTGAGCGCCGGGTTCGACGAACCCGCGCGGAGGCCGGCGATCCCGGCGGCCTGGTAGCCGTCGAACACCGCGCGGTCCTCAGCGAACGCCATCGCCCTGGCCGCGTCCTTCACCGGCTGCCAGTCGGGATCCTGCGCGCCGCGCTCGACATCGTCGACCGCCTGCCGCCGCACGGTGAACGGCACCCGCAGCTCGACGATCGGCACGGCGGTACGCAACCGCGCCAGTACCCCGTCGGCCGGCGGATCGATGTCGCTGAGGTGACCGGTGCCCACGGCGGACAGGGCAGGGTCATCGGGGCCGTGCACCTCGGCCACCCGGCGGCCCGCCAGGTGCAGCGTGAAGGTGCGCCTGGCCTCCTCCTCGATACTTGCCCAGGCGGCGCTGGAGACTGGCGCGAGCTCGCGATGCAGGTTGTTCATTGCTGAGCGCTCCTTTGCAGCCCGCCGATCCCCAGGGAGCCGTCGCGCGTGGCGGTCGCGGCTCCCGGCGGGTCCGGCAGATCATCGAGGAAGTCCGCCGACGGCACGAAGAACAGCCCGCCGGTGACGGCAGCGGAGAAATCGAGTATCCGGTCGTAGTTGCCTGGCGGCCTGCCGACGAACATGTTGACGAGCATCTGCTCGGTAACGGCAGGCGTGGCCGCGTAGGCGATGTAGTAGGTGCCGAACTCGCCGCGCCCGGGCGCGCCGAACGGCATGTTGGCCCGCAGGATCTGCCGCTGCGTGCCGTCGGGCTCGACGATGGTGTTCAGTGCGACGTGCGAGTTGGCCGGCTTGACGTCGTCGGGCATCTCGATGTCGGCCAGCTTGGTCCGGCCGATGACCTTCTCCTGCTCCTCAACGGGCAGCCGGTTCCAGGCCCGCACGTCGTGCAGGTACTTCTGGACCATCACGTAGCTTCCGCCGGCGAAGTCCTGGTCCTCGCCACCGATGATGGCCGCGGCGGCCGCGGCCTGCCCAGCCGGGTTCTCGGTCCCGTCGACGAAGCCGATCAGGTCCCGCTCGTCGAAGTACCGAAATCCCTGCACCTCGTCGCAGACCGTGACCGAGCCGGCCAGCCGGCTCGTCACCTGGGTGACGAACTCGAAGCACAGGTCCATCCGGCTGGCCCTGATGTGGAACAGCAGATCACCAGGCGTGGCCAGGGCGCGGTGCCTGCTCCCGGTCAGCTCGGTGAACGGGTGCAGCTCGGGCGGCCGCGGTCCGGCGAACAGCCGGTCCCAGGCCAGCGATCCCACCCCGGCCACGCATGCTAGCTCACCCTCCGGGATCCGGAACCCGACCGATCGCTGCAGGCCGGCGAAGTCGCCCAGCAGATCCCGTACCGCGTCCTCGCCGCCCGGATTGATCGTCACCACCAGGAAGACCGCCGCCGCCGTCAGCGGGCTGAGCACCGGCTGTGGTTCTGTCATCGGTACTACCCCCTTTGCGTTACCGGCCGTCGTCAGCGACTCAGCGTTACCGGCCGTCGTCAGCGACGCCTTAGTGCAGGTGGGCCTGCCAGTCAGCGGGCACGCGCCCGGCCGGGCCGGGCACCGGCTGGCTGACCGGGTGGTGCTGCGGCGGGGCGAGCACCGGGCCGCCCTCGGACAGCTCGCCGGTCTCGTAGCTGAAGAACCAGTCCTCGCCTGGCTCGAAGCTCTGGATCAGCGGGTGCGCCGCGGCCTTGAAGTGCGCCGTCGCGTGCTGCGCCGGCGAGGTGTCGCAGCAGCCCACATGGCCGCACTGCGCGCATCGCCGCAGGTGCACCCACCAGCCCCCGCTGGCATCGCATTCGACGCATCCGGTGCCGCTCGGCGGGACCGTGGGGTCAGTGCCCGGCATCGTGGTCATCTGCTGCTCCTTCGCTGTCGTCACTGGCCGGTCGGCTGTCGCTGCCAGGCTCGCTGGCGCTGTCGCTGGCCGGCTCGCTGCTGGCGCTGGCCGACAGCGGCAGCCACACCATGAAGCGGGTGTCCCCGGGTACCGACAGCACCCTGAGGTCGCCATGATGCCTGCTGACGATGATCCGCCAGGAGATATCAAGCCCGAGTCCGGTACCCTGGCCGACCGGCTTGGTGGTGAAGAACGGCTCGAAGATCCGCTCGGTGAGCTGCTCAGGTATGCCGGGGCCCGTGTCGGCGAACTCGACGAGCAGCCGCTCGCGGTCGGCGGCGGTGCGGATGGTCAGCGTTCCCGTCCCTCCCGTTCCGCCCATCGCGTCGACCGCGTTGTCGATCAGGTTGGTCCAGACCTGGTTGAGCTCCGCCGGGAAGCCCGGGATCGCCGGCAGGCCCCGGTCGTAATCCCTGACCACGGTGATGCCAGGACCGATCTTGCCGCCGAGCACCACCAGGGTGCTGTCGAGCAGGTCGTGGATGTCGACGACCTGGAACGGAGCCCGGTCCAGCTGTGAGTACTGGCGGGAGGCGCCGACCAGGTCGGAAATCCGGGTGACGGAGTCCGCGATCTCGTTCATCAGGAGCTCGGTCTCGACCGTGTAGCCGAGCCAGCGGACCGCGCTGTCGAGCGCCTTTGCCTGGCCGGCATGCTCGGACACGGCAGCCGCGACCTGGTCAAGCCAGGCAGTGTCCAGGCCGGCCTGGACGAACGGCGGTGCGAGATCCCAGCCGCCGGCGATGCCGTGGTCCTCGAGCCACTCAGCGACGGCGTCCTCCGCGTCGGAGGCCTCGATCGGGCTGAGCGGCTGCGCTTTCGAGGCTCGGTCCGCCGCGTCCTCCTGCAGCCTGGTCAGCGTGGCCATGAACGCGCCGTCGTACTGTCCGCGGGCGATCAGGGCCAGCTTGCCCCGCATGCCGGCGATCCGCTCTCGCAGCGAGCCGGTGGCACGTACGGCCGCGGCGGCGGGGTTATTCAGCTCATGCGCAAGCCCGGCCGACAGCGACCCCAGCGCGAGGAGCCGCTCCCGCTGGCCGATCGCCTCCTGCGTGTTCTTGGTCCCGAACAGCAGCCCCTCGAGCAGGTGCACGGCCATCGGGAACCAGTCGGTCATCAGCCGCGCGAACTTCGCCGCGTCCAGGGCGAAGAAGCGGGACGGCTCGACGGCACGGAGCGAGTTGTAGACGCCGGGAACCGAGGTGCGCGTCACCTCGACGTCGTCCTCGCCGACCCGGCGCGACATCGCCATCGTGCCGGCCAGCAGCACGTACAGGAAAGTCGCGGGCTCGCCCTCGACGTACACCGGCCCAGGAGTGTGTCGATAACGGGGTAGAGCTTCTCTTCCGGCGGGTCCCAGGGCTTGAGCAGGTAGTGATCCAGGTCCACGACGTTGATGGCGTCGATGGCCGCGCCGGTATCCGCGTAGGCGGTCAGCAGTGCCCGGCGCGCGCCCGGGTAAATGTCCATGGCGCGTTCGAGGAACTCGATGCCGTTCATCTCGGGCATCCGGTAATCGGCCAGGATCACCGCGACAAGATCGCCGCGCAGCTTCATCTGCCGGAGCGCGTCCAGGGCGGTCGCACCCGATTCCGCCCGGATGATCCGGTGCCGCTCACCGTAGCGGCGCCGCAGGTCCCTGGCGACAGCCCGGGAGACGCCCGGGTCGTCGTCCACCGTGACGATGGCGGCCCGCCGCGGGGCAGCTTGCTCAGATTTCCTGGGCACGCGGTACTCAGCCCGTCGCGAGCGCCGCGAGGCCGCGCAGGTCGACGCAGTTCATCTCGCGGACCCGCACGATGACGATCAGCAGGCCTGTGCACCGGCGGCAGCGGACCACGGTACCGGGCGCACGCAGGTAGACGACGCACTCGGCCAGCGGGCCGGTCGCGCCGCAGGACGCGCAGGTGCCGATGGCGGGCGTCATCTCAGTGCCGAAGACCTCATGCAGCAGCCCGGCGATCGCATTGCCGTCGAGAGCACGGGCGTCCAGCGCGTCCATCACGGTCCTCCTGTCCCGCCGAATCGCTCGGTCTTCACCCGGTGCGGCGGGTAGCCGAGCGCTACAAGCCCGTCCGCGGCGTACTCCGTGAAGCTCGTCGGCCCGCATACGAAGGCGAGCGGATCCTGTCTGGTGGGCCAGGCGACCTCCGCGAGCATGGCCGGGGTGACCCGGCCGGCGTGGCCGGCCCAGCCGGGTGGCTGCCGCCTGGTCAGCGTGCAGGTCACGGCCACGGCGCCGTAGCCGCCAAGCTCGTCGTGGTAGATCACCTCAGGCAGTGACCTGGCTGAGTACAGCAGACGGGCGGGCACCATGCTGCTGCTGCGCTGACGGTGCCGCAGGATCGACCGGAGCGGAACAATTCCTGACCCGCCGGCCACCAGCACCAGCGGGCTGACAGCGCCACCGGCGTCCCAGACGAAGTACCCGCCGACCGGCCCGCGCAGCTCAAGCTGGTCACCCCGGCGCAGCTCGGTGGTGAGATACGGCGAGACCTCGCCGTCAGCGATCCGCTGCACGGTGATCGCGACCTGCTCACCAGGCGCCGAGGCGATCGAGTACGAGCGCTCGGCGACATACCCGTCCTCGGCGGTCAGCCGCACGTCCAGGTGCTGCCCGGCGCGGTGCCCGGCCCAGTCCGGTACGTCGAGCTCGATGGTGCGGACCGTAGGCGTCTCGTCGATCACCTCACCGACCGTGGCAACCTGCCAGGTCAGTCGCCCGCGTACCGCTGTTCCCGCCATGGGTCCCCGTACATGTGGTAGCCGTAAGTCTCCCAGAACCCAGGCTCGCCGGAGTCGAGCAGCCGCAGCCCGCGCACCCACTTCGCGCTCTTCCAGAAATACAGGTGCGGCACGAGCAGCCGCGCGGGACCGCCGTGCTCGGGATCCAGCGGCTCGCCGTCGTAGCCGAACGCCAGCCAGGCCTGGCCGCCAGTCAGGTCCTCTAGCGGCAGGTTGGTGGTGTAGCCGCCGTCGCAGTATGCCAGGACGTACGCCGCGTCGTGCTCGACCTGCGCGAGCAGCGTGTCGAGCGAGACTGCCTGCCACTGCGTGTCGAGCTTGGACCAGCGGGTGACGCAGTGGATGTCTGCGGTGACCGTCTCGGACGGCAGCGCCCGCATCTCCTGCCACGTCCACGACCTGGCCGCGCCGCCAGGCTGGCCGACCGTGAACGTCCACTGGTCGAGCGCTGTGCGCGGCGTAGGGCCAGCCGACAGCACAGGGAAATCCTCGGTGACGTACTGACCTGGGGGCACCCGGCCCTCAGCCCCTTCCGGGTCGCGGCGGCGACCGTGAAAGCCGCGCGACGCATGGCTCATGCCGTCCAGATCCTTCCCGCGCGAGAGCCGCCCGAAGGCGGGCACGGACTTGCCGGTACTGGCCTTTGCTTCAGCATCATTCTCTACCCCGATACGCTCGGGCGGGAACGGTCCGGCTGAGGGCGGGGCGCCCAGAGGCAGGAGGCGTGCGGTGGATGCTGCGCGTGGCCCTGGCCCGCTGCCAGCCCAGGGGTCCGGGCTCCGGGTGTCCAGCCGACCTGGGCGCTGGGTGCTGCTGGCGACTCGGGGCCGCCCTGCTGACACCCGGCAGCCTGGCGATCCTGGAGGCCTCTTTTTCATCCCGATGACCGCGGCAAGGCCATCGAGGCCTGGTCTGGCTTCAGCGGCGTCGGGACGGCGATCGACCCGTTCTCGGCGGCTGGCTGATCGAGGCGGTGTCCTGGCGGCTGATCTTCGCGATCAACCTCCCGATCGCCGCACTGGTCGTCGCCGTGGCCTGGCGGCATGTACCGGAGTCCCGCGACGCCGAGACGACCGGCAGGGTGGATATCCGAGGTGGCGTGCTCGTCACGCTCGGGCTGATCGGGATCACCTACGGCCTGATCGACGGGCCGTCGGCCGGCTGGGCGAGCCCGGCACCTCACCGAGGTGCTGCCCGCCAGAACAATCGAGCCGGCCCTGACGGGCCAGCCGTCGCCGTGAGAGCGCGGACATCGCGCTCGAGGTCCTGACGTCAGAAGCCGCGCTGGCGGCCGCTCGCTTGCTGATATACAGTTGAGTCAGTAAAAGGTGGCCCGCATGCGGGCAGCCGCCCCCTTCGCGGGCGGTATCACCGGCTCCGCTCGCTGCGGGACGGCGAGCGTGGAGCGTCACTTCAGATGCCGGGTTCGTCCGGCGATTGCTGTTCTCCCGCTTGCTGGGCTAGGCGCGCTCTGGCGGCGCCCGCGCTGGCGCTGCTGTCTGCCTGCCCGATCAAGGTTCCCCCTTCCAGCCCGATCCCGGGCCCCCAGCCAGCCCTATCCAGCCCGATTCAGGGCTCCCTTCGAAAGGATTTTCGATGACCACCACCACCTATCAACCTGAGACTAGATCGCGCTCGGAGCGCTCACCTGCCGCCGGCGACGACCACGCGCTCCCCGTGTCAGGGATCCTCGACACCGGCAGCAGACAGGCCTTCATCCGCACCGGCGGCTACCGGCGCAGTCCGGGCGATATCTACGTGCCCATGACCATGGTCCGGCAGAACGGCCTCCGCTCGGGCGATCACATCGCCGGTGCTGCGCGGGCGGCCCGCCAGGGCGGCGGAGACGACCGGGCTGGCCGCGCGGGCAAGGAGCGCGAGAAGCGCAGCGCGCTCGTCCGCGTCGACACCGTCAGCGGCCTGCGGCCCGAGGATGCCAGAGCGCGTCCCGATTTCGACGAGCTGACACCGTTGTACCCGCAGGAGCACCTGCTCCTGGAGTCTGCACACGGGTCGCAGACCGCCCGGATCATCGACCTGGTGAGCCCGATCGGCAAGGGCCAGCGCGGGCTGATCGTCGCCCCGCCCAGGGCCGGCAAGACCATGGTGCTCCAGGCCATCGCCGCAGCGATCGCCGCCAACCACCCCGACGTGCACCTGATGGTCGTCCTCGTCGGCGAGCGGCCTGAGGAAGTCACCGACCTGAAGCGCTCTGTTCGCGGAGAAGTCATCTTTTCCACGTTCGACCAGTGCGCCGACGATCACATCACGACCGCGGAACTGGCGATCGAGCGGGCCAAGCGCCTGGTCGAGCTCGGCCGGGACGTCGTCGTGCTGCTCGACTCGATCACCAGGCTCGGCCGGGCCTACAACCTGGCCGCGCCCGCGACCAGCCGCATCCTGGCCGGCGGGGTGGCGACGTCGGCCCTGCAGCCGCCGCGCAAGTTCCTCGGCGCGGCCAGGAACATCGAGGAGGGCGGCTCGCTGACGATCCTGTCCACCGCCCTGGTCGAGACGGGCTCCCGGATGGACGACGTCTTCTTCGAGGAATTCAAGGGCACCGGAAACATGGAGCTGCGGCTCCGCCGTGACCTCGCCGAGCGGCGGCTGTACCCGGCCATCGACGTGATGCCGTCCGGAACCCGCCGCGACGACCTGCTGATGACGCCACCGGAGCGCGCGGCCGTGGACAACCTGCGCCGGGCTCTGGCCGGGCTCGACCCCCAGCAGTCGCTGGAACTGCTGCTCGACAAGACCCGCGAGACCTCATCGAACCTGGAGTTCCTGCACCAGATTCAGGCCAGCGCGCGCCCGCGTCGTTCCTGAGGCGCGGCAGCGGGCTCAGGTACGAGTTCGCCGGCGTCTGGCCCGTCAGACCCCGGCGGTGCCGCGGACCTCCAGGCACCGGACAATCCACGGGTCGACTGAGGCGATGTCGTCGACAACAGATGCAGCCTGGCCGTTGGCGGCCACGTTGCGGAACTTGCGCGCGTTGCCGAGGTCCCGGCCGCCGACGTTGATGACTCCCGTGGCCTCGTCGACCGAGAAGCCGACCGGATTGTTCTGCATCGTGCCGTCGGCCGCGAGGGTCGCCAGTCGCCCGAGCCGCTGGACATGACCAGTTACCCGTAGGCTGGCCGGATGGCGGAAATCAGCACGGAACGACTGATCATGCGCGGCTGGCGGGAGTCCGATCTTGCGCCGTGGGCGGCGATGAACGCCGATCCGGAGGTCCGGCAGTACCTCGGCCCGCTGCTGACCTTCGAGCAGGCCTCGGCCTGGGTTCTGACCTTCCAGGACGACCTGGACCGCTACGGCTTTGGCTTCTGGGCCGTGGCGGTGCGCGCGTCCGGCGAGTTCATCGGCTTCACGGGACTGGGCACCGTGGACGAGGAGATGCCGTTCACCGGTGTCGAGCTCGGCTGGCGGCTGGCGCGGCCGGCGTGGGGCCACGGTTACGCCACCGAGGCAGCGCTGGCAGCGCTGGAGTACGGCTTCGACATGATGGGGCTGCCGGAGATCGTCGCTGTCACCATGGCAAGGAACCTGCGCTCGCGGGCGCTGATGCGGCGGATCGGAATGACCAGCGATCCCGCCGAGGACTTCGACGACCCGGACGTCGACGAGGGCTCGCTACGCCGGCATGTGGTGTACCGGAAACTACGGAACCCTGACGGCAGGAACTACGCCGGCTCGATCGCCTGACCGCACGGCGGGCTGACGCTGGCCGCTGACGCCGCTGGCCGCTGACACCGCCGGCAGGCGCGGCGCCTGGAGGAACCACATTGCCGTCGAGACCTTCAGTGCCCAGTTCGCGCCGTACCTGGCGGGCAAGGGCACCGTCCGGTTCCCGCTCCGGAAACCAATCCCCTACGACCTGATCGAGCGGCTGGTCGCACATCTGGCTGACCAGCACGCTCAGTGACCGGCTTCGGCGATCAGGCTGCTGCGTGCCATTGCCCGAATGTGTCGCCCTGGGTTGCTCGGCCCGGTCGGCCCCCCGCAGGTCAGGTGGCTCGGCTCAGCGCCTCACCGCCCTGCCTGCAGTCAGTTTCCGCCGCCCTTACCGCAGTGGCAAGCTAGTTATGAATATCGCTCGATTTCATAAGGACCGCTGCGTCATTTATTCTGCGGCGGTCTAATTGCCCGCCAATCAGTAGCCGTAACCGCCGCTGCCTGAGCTTGACGACTTCGACGACGGACTGGACGCGGGCGCCGCGCCCGAGACCGTGACCTCGTGCCAGACGCCGCCTGAGAGATTGAGGCCGTTGCCTGACGCCTGACCCGGAGACTGGTCCCCCTTGTAGGTGTACAGCGGATGGCCGTTAAAGGTCGCCTGCACCGAGCCGTCGGAGCGAGTAATCGTGGCGAGCTTGCCGCTCATCCCGGCCGATAGCGTCGCCGGCCCCTTCACTGGCGGCCAGAACGTCGCGCAGGATCCGTTGCACATCGACTTCGTGCTCGTGTCCGGCGCGAACCAGTACAGCGTGAAGCCCTTGGCGTCGGTGAGGACTACGGCACCGCCGATCTTCGCGCTCTTCAGCGCGCTCCCGCTTGAAGCCGTGTTCCCGTTGGAAGCCGGCGCCGCTGCCGTGTGACTGGCGGGCGCCGAGGCGGAGCCGCCCGAACTGCCACATCCAGCCGCAATCAGTGCAGCGGCGGCGACCCCCGCTGGCACGAGCCATCTCTTGTCCATCGTGGGCCTCCGTTCGCTTGCAAGTCGCGCTTATACCCCTGACCACGTAGCCGGCACCGAGATCGTTCACCAAGGTGTGACTAATCTTCGGCGTCCAGCGATCCGTGCTTTGCTTAGGGGCGGTGTCCGGTTCAGCTGTGACGGACAGGAGCGGCTGCCTATGAGGTGGACCAGATCGGCGCTCGTCCCGACGGCCGTCATGTGCCTGACGCTTGGGGTCGCGGGCTGCAGTTCGGCGCGGCAGCCTGCCGCCAAGCCGAGCGCCAGTTCCACGGCTCTGAGCATCGGGGCGCTCGCGGCCACCTACCTCGCCATCGCCAGGCCGGCCAACCACCGCCTGGATGTCGAGGTCAGCGCGTATGCGAAGCACGCCCGCCACAACCTGGCCGCCGCCGCGGCCGCGCTGCGGGCGCAGGCGGCGACGGAACGTCACTTCGACCGGCAGCTGGCAGCGATCCCGTTCCCGCCCGCTATCGCCGCCACGGCGAGCGCACTCATCCGCGTCAACGAGATCAGGGCCAGGCTCACCGAACACCAGGCAGCCGCCACCTCGATTCCCGCGCTGCTGTCGTTCGCCGACAGCCACAAGGCGGCCGACGCGGAAGTCGAGGCGCAGGTGCGTGTCATCCGCGCCGAACTCGGCCTGCCTCCGCCCGAGAGCAGCTAGGTCACGCGCATTTCACTCTTGAGCCGGTGAGGGGTTAACGTTCACCGGGTTGGCCGCGCAGCGAGTCGTTCACGTAGCGAAGGGATTGCTGATGGAACTAGGCGTGCACCTGGCGGACTTCACCTGGCCTGACGGCCCGCAGCGCCTCGGCGCGGACCTGGCCACGGTCGCGACCGCGGCCGAGGAGGCCGGCTTCGCGACGCTCGACGTGGTCTCCGGAGGCCGGGTCTGGCTCAGCATCGGCGCGGCATGGAATGAAGACGAGGCACGTGGCCTCGGGCTGCCGTTCCCGCCGACCGCTGAGCGGTTCGAGCGGCTGGAGGAGGCGCTCCAGATCTGCCTGCAGATGTGGGCCGATGACGACGGACCGTACTCCGGCCAGCACTATCAGCTGGAGCGCACTCTCAGCTCGCCACAGCCGCTGAGCCGCCCGCACCCGCCCATCCTGGTCGGCGGCGGCGGGGAGGAAGGAGACGCTCTTCCTTGTCGCGCAGTATGCGCAGGCCTGCAACCTCTTCCCCAGGCCTGATCTCGGGCACAAGCTCGACGTGCTCCGCGGTCACTGCGAGGACGTCGGCCGGGACTACGACGAGATCGCCAAGACCGTCATGATGCCGCTCGACCCCGGAGCCAACGGCGAGAAGGCCGACGCGCTGCTCGAGCGGCTCCAGAGCCTCACCGCGCTCGGCATCTCGCACGTACACGGCCGGATTCCGCAGGTCTCCGAGATCACCCCGCTCGAGCTGTTCGGCGAACGCGTCATACCGGTGGCAGCGGGGTTCTGAACGCCCCGGGGCCAGCCGCTACCCACAGGCCGGGGACCAGCCGCCACCGCACGCGCTCGCTGTACGCCTCATAGTCCGCCGAGGCGGCGAGCACCCGCTCCTCGGCGGCGGCGCGCCCGATATTGCAGCCGGTGACGAACACCAGCACGGCCACGTTCCGTACCGAGATGCTCTGGATGAGGTAGCCGACCTGGATCACGACGTAGGCCGCATAGACGGGGTGCCGGATCACCACATAGGGCCCGCGGGTCACCAGACCCCGGTCGGCGGCAACGAAACCGAACGACCGGCCGAGCACCACCAGGGCGATGACGGCCAGCGCCAGGCCGAGCAGCTGAAGCACGAGGCCCGCGGCCACGCCCCACTGCGGATGTGCCCCGGCCGGCCGGAACAGCAGGCCGCCGAAGGTTCCGCCGGCTGCGAGCAGCCACGGGCCGAGCCGTCCGGTCGCGGCCCGCGGCGGCCGCCTGGACGAGGAGGCCGCGACCGCTACCCTGCTCCGCGGCCACCTGGAATGCCGCGGGCCGTCGAGCGTCGCCACGCTGGCCGAGGCGACCGGGCTGCCTGGCGCGCTGATCGTGCGCGGGCTCGCGGCGCTCGAGCAGGAGGGCTTCGCGATCAGCGGGCGCTTCACCGCGCCGGACGCCGACGAGGAGTACTGCGCCCGGCGGCTGCTGTCCCGGATCCACCTCTACTCAAGGGAGCGGCGCCGGCGCGAGATCGAGCCGGTGACCGCGCGGGACTTCGTCAGGTTCCGAGGCCGTGGCGGAGCAGCTTGCTGCCCGCTTATAGCGTCACCTATATCGACGGAGCCGTCGCAGGCACGAGTGACGCCGGCAACATGGGCGCGACGGCCTAAGCCCGGCAGAGACTGCTCAAGCTCAGCGGGCACGGCGTTGTCTCACGCCGCCTTCACGGCGACAACCTCCAGGTAGGCAGCCGGGATCTCGCACGTCCCGTCAGTGGCGGCGTTGTGCTGATCGGCCACGGCAAGCCAGTCACGGGTGAACGCGGCGCCCTGGTCGGAGTCCACCCGGGCGAGGACCGTAGCTACCGGGCCGAACCAGTGCCTGAACAGCTCGAACAGGCTGCTCGTGCTGCGGTGGACGAAGTCAACGGACCGCGTCCTCGTGTCGGGGTGGCTGACCCGCCCGGCCAGCAGGTGCTCCAGCCCGTCACGGGTCCCCCACCGAACGGCCGCCGGTACCCCGGCGGGGAGCGGCAGGTAGCGGGCTTGAAGGCCGAACTGGGCGCCCACCCAGCTGTCCGGAGTCCAGTTCGCCATCCCCAGCCGACCGCCGGGACGCAGCACCCGGATGAGCTCACTCGCGGTAACCTGCTGGTCAGGGGCGAACATCGCCCCGAATGTCGATGTAACGACATCGAAGCTGCCGTCAGGAAACGGCAGCGCCTGGGCGTCGGCGACCTCGGTCCGCAGCGGCAGGCCCTCGATGGCCGCCCGGGCAGCGGCATGTTCCAGCAACTCTGGCACGTAGTCAGTGCACGTCACTGCTGCCCACCGCCGTGCCGCCGCGAGCGCCGTATTCCCGGCCCCGCCAGCCACGTCCAGCACCCGCTCACCGGCGTGAACGTGCAGGGCCCGGACGAGCAGCTCACCGACCACTAGCTGCGAGACGCCGATCCGGTGAAAGTCGCCACCGGACCACATCGCCTGCTGGCCCCGCGTCACCTCGTCGAACTTCGCCATTGTCGCCCCCAGCACAGCCTTGTCCGCGCCATGGCCGGAGCGGCGGACCCGCGAGGCCACGCTGCCGGGTCAGATGGGAATGCTGTCATGGCCGAGTAAGGCGCGGCAAGGACCAGCCGTGAGCTGTCTTATTGCGACATTGTCGGTGGCCGGTGTTATGATACGAATGATTGTTCGAGAGAGATGGCGTGACCGCGGCCGCAGGAGATGAGCGGCCAGGCAGTCAGGTAACGGGTGGTCCCCTTCGGGGGAAATTCCGCCCCGGCCACGGCCCTCCGCAGGCATGGTCCCCCGCCGCCGCTGGTGTGGCTTCTTCGGTAACAAGGGCACCCCCGGCGGCTGCTCGCAGCCTGACCGATCCGTCTGCGACGAAAGCGGGGCAGGCGCTCGCCGCCCTGCACAGCGCCCTGGCCTACCTCGCCGCCACGGACGCCGCTGCGCTGACCGCCACGGAGCAGGCCGACTGCCTGCGCAGCCTGGAACGCGCCGAGTCGGTCCGGATCGCCGCCCGCGCCTCGGTCCTGTCCGCGTTCAGCGCCGGCTGCGGCTTCGAAGATGATGGCCACGGCAGCGCCCGGTCCTGGCTGCGCTGGCAGACCCGGATCACCGGCCCGGCCGCCACCGCCGCCACCGCCGCGACCGCCGCGACCGCCTGGACCCGCCGCCTCGCTGCCCACCCTCCGGTCCGGGACGCCCTCGCCGCCGGCATCTTCACCTCCTGGGCCCGCCAGATCTGCGACTGGACCGACCTGCTCCCCGAAGCCGCCCGGCCCGACGCCGACACCATCCTGCTCGCCGCCGCCGCCGCCGGCGCGGAACTAGCCGACCTGGCCGGGCTGGCCGAGGAAATGCGGAAGCGCGCCCCGCCCCGGACCACGACGGCGACGACCCGCCTTGTCCACCGATGGGGCTGGACCCTCAACGCCGACGCCACCAAGACAGCCATCAGCCCCGACCGCACCCGCGTACTGCACAGCCACAGCCCACCCCACGCCGCCTAGGTACGGCGGCCCGGCGTGGCGATTCGTCCCCGGGGCCCGGCGGCCCGTGGCGCGGTCAATGGCCCGCCGATTGGCCCCGTCGCACTTCACAATGCGCTGATTTCGCATCGCAAGCGGCCACCTGGTGTTACCGGCAGGTAGAACGGGGCAGGTCCTCAGGCACAACCACATGACGGGACCCTCCATGAGCACTTCTCAGGCAGACCATGTCCGCAACGTGGACGAACGCGAGGCACGGAAGACAGCAGAAGAGGCACGGGAGGCCGGGTGGCACCGGCCCAGCTTCGGCAAGCAGCTCTTTCTCGGAGACTTCCAGCTTGATCTGATCCACCCGCATCCGCGTGCCAGCGAGGAAGCAGCGGCACGCGGCGAGGAGTTCTGCTCCCGGCTGCGCGGGTTCTGCGAGACCTCGGTCAGCGGTCCGGAGATCGAGCGGGACGCCCGGATACCCGATGAGGTGGTCATGGGCCTCGCGTCGCTCGGCGCGTTCGGCATGAAGATCGCACCCGAATACGGCGGGCTCGGGCTCAGCAACCTCTACTACAACCGGGCGTTGATGATCGTCGGCTCCGTCTCGCCCGCGATCGCCGCGCTGCTGTCCGCCCACCAGTCGATCGGCGTCCCGCAGCCGCTCGCGGAGTTCGGCAGTGACGAGCAGAAGCAGCAGTACCTGCCGCGGTGCGCACGGGGCGAGATCAGCGCCTTCCTGCTCACCGAGCCCGACGTCGGCTCCGATCCGGCCAGGCTGAACACCACGGCCACTCCGTCTGACGATGGATCAGAGTACGTGCTGAACGGCGTGAAGCTCTGGACCACCAATGGCGTGGTCGCTGACCTGCTGGTGGTGATGGCCCGGGTACCGGAGAGCGACGGGCACCGGGGCGGGATCAGCGCGTTCGTCGTGGAGGGCAGCGCGCCGGGGATCACCGTCGAGCGGCGCAATGCGTTCATGGGCCTGCGCGGCCTGGAGAACGGGGTGACCAGGTTCCATGACGTGGTGGTCCCGGCGGCAAGCCGGATCGGACAGGAGGGCCAGGGCCTGAAGATCGCCCTGACAACGCTGAACACGGGCCGGCTTTCGCTGCCTGCCAGCTGTGCCGCGGCCGGAAAGCTGGCTCTGAAGATCGCCAGGGAATGGTCCGGCGAGCGAGTGCAGTGGGGCCGGCCGGTCGGCGAGCACGAGGCCGTCGCCAAGAAGATCTCGTTCATCGCTGCCACCACCTATGCGCTGGAGGCCGTGGTCGAGCTGTCCAGCCAGCTCGCCGACGATAAGCGGAACGACATCAGGATCGAAGCCGCGATCGCCAAGCTCTACTGCTCCGAGATGGGCAGCATCATCGTCGACGAGCTCGTGCAGATCAGGGGCGGCCGTGGCTACGAGACGGCCGAGTCGCTGGCCGCGCGCGGCGAGCGCGGCGTGCCCGCCGAGCAGATGCTGCGGGACATGCGGATCAACCGGATCTTCGAAGGATCGTCGGAGATCATGCGGCTGTTCATTGCCCGCGAGGCGGTCGACGCCCACCTGTCGGCGGCAGGCGACGTCATCGACTCCGCGCTGCCCGCGGCGCGCCGTGCCCGCGCGGCCGCCCAGGCCGGCCAGTTCTATGCCAAGTGGCTGCCCACGCTCGTCACCGGCCAGGGGCAGCGGCCAGGGTCATACGGCGACTTCGGCCCGCTCGCGGCGCACCTGCGCTATGTCGAACGCGCCAGCAGGAAGCTGGCCAGGGTGACCTTCTACGGGATGGGACGGTGGCAGGGGCGCCTCGAGCGCAAGCAGGGTTTCCTCGGCCGGATCGTCGACATCGGCGCAGAGCTGTTCGCGATGAGCGCCGTTTGCGTCCGCGCGCAGATGGACGCCGAGGTCGGGGCGGGTACGAGGCGAGCCGCCGTGGCGCACGAGCTAGCTGACGTGTTCTGCATCCAGGCCCGGCTGCGGGCCGAGGAACGGTTCAGCCAGCTGTGGAGCAACACCGATGCGACCGACATCACGCTGGCACGGCAAGTGCTCACTGGCCGGTACACCTGGCTTGAGCAGGGAATCATCGACCCGTCGATACCCGGTCCCTGGATTGCCGAGGCCGAGCCGGGTCCGTCCAAGGCAGAGAACGTGCACCGTCACATCGGCTGAGCCGGGCCGGGCCCGGCAATGTCGCGGATACCGACCTCGTCGGTGTGCATCAGCAGGTCGGCGGGGTCGGCGTAGACCCGATAGGCGCCTGCGCGCTCCAGTTCCTCGCGACCGTATCCGCCCGACAGCAGCCCGATGCCGAGCGCCCCGGCTCGCCGCGCGGCGAGCAGGTCCCAGACGCTGTCCCCCACCACCATCGCGTGGCCTGGATCGACGCCGAGCAGGGCGGCGGCGGCCAGGAAAAGGTCAGGATCTGGCTTGGCGTGCCTGACCATGTCGCGGGTCACCATCGGCGCGTCGTCGCCAAGGCCGAGCAGCTTGAGCGACTGCCGTGCCATCACCGCCCGCCCGCTAGTCGCGATCGCCCACGGCACCTTGTGGGCCGTCAGCGCCGCCAGCAGCTGCGGCGCCCCAGGCAGCGGCCGCACGGAATCGATCTGAGCCAGATACTCGGCGGCATGGTCCTGCTGCAGGCGCTCAATGTCCTGCTCCGACAGCGACCGGCCGGTCTCGCGCAGTAGCGCCGAGACGAACAGCCCGCCGCTCATGCCGATCCGGCGGTGAATCCGCCAGACCGACAGGTCGATGTCGAGCTTGGCCAGCGCATTCCGCCAGGCGATCACGTTCTGGTAGACGCTGTCGATCAGCGTGCCGTCCAGGTCGAACAGGAACGCGGGCACTGGCGGTTCCGCGTAGTCGGGCCGTTCCGTCACACCTACCACACTAATGCCGGGCCGACGAGACGCGGTTTCGCCGCGGCCGCGCCCGCGCGTCCGGCCGGCCCCTGGCCGGATGGGCCGCTGACCCGATGTCCGCGAGCTGCCGGGCGACCCAGCGGTGCACGTCGTGCATGGCGGCCATGGCGGTGATCGCCGCACGGCGATCCCCGGCGGAGAGACCGAGTGCATGCTCGATCCGCAGCGACAGGCGATCTTCGTCCGCAGATCGGGACACCGCTCGAGCAGGGCACCTCCACGGCCAGCACCCTGGCGCAGGCCCGGACGAAGTTCTCCCTGTACCGCTCCGCGTGGAACGAGACGACATCGGCGCCTAGCATGCCGAGCAGGATCTCCTGACGCCACGGCAGCCGGCCGAAGATCTCCGGCGCGGGCCAGGAACATGCAGGAAGAAGCCGATGGACTGATCCGGCCGGCGTTCTCTGCGGTACGAGCTTGACCATCCGATCGCCTCGGGCGGGTTCGGCGATATCTGGCGCGGAACGGATGTGGTCCTGGCCAGGCCGGTAACGATCAAGCTGCTGCGGGCCGAGTTCTGCGCCGAGCCCAGCACACTGGCCCGGTTCCGCGACGAGGCTCAGAACGCGGGGGCGCTGGCGCACGAGAACATCGTGCGGATCTTCGACTACGACGAACTCGGCCCTGACGGCCTGCCGTTCCTCGTGATGGAGTTCATCGACGCCCCGCCGCTTGAGGCCGCCCTGGCCACCGGGCCGATGGAGCCTGACCGGGTGATGGATGTGGTCGCCCGGGTCGCCAGCGCCCTGCATGCCGGGTGAACCTCGGCCCGCTCACCTCCCGCATGCAGGCCGACGGGGCGCGGCGGAGCCGCAGGCTGCTGCCTCCTGCCGTGGCGGCGGTGGCGGCGGTGGCGGCTGTCCTCGCCGTCGTCGGGGTGATCACCCTGATCGGCAGCGGGTCCCGGCATCCGGCGGTCGTGTCGGACAAGGTCACCATGGTTCAGGTCGACGCTGCCGCGCTGCGGGGCCTTCCGGTCACGGTCGTGCGCCGGAAACTCACCAGCCGGGGTCTGCGATTTCATGTCCGGTGGCGGGCGAGCGACCGCGAGCGGCCCGGCCTGGTACTCGCTGTCCGGCCGGCCGGGTGCCCTCGGTCAGCGCGGTCGTCGTCGTGGCCGCCATGGCGCCGGGCGCGAACCATCGTCCGGCCGGCGCCCATTCGACGGAACAGATTCCGGATGAACCTGGGAAGGGCCAGGGCACATTACGGCCGGGCGACCGGTAACCGGTCGCTGCAGGCCAGGGGCCGCCGGCAGCGGATCGTCAACACCACCAGGCACGTGGGCGAGCAGGTCAAGGACTCAGGCAAGAACATCCGGGGCGGGCTGAGGTAGCGGCGCGAGCGGGCCCGGATCAGGCGGCCCGGCTCGGGCTGCTCAGTGCAGCCAGCGGCGGTAGCGGGCCTGTGACGCCTCCCGCCAGGTGCGCCTGGCTTGCCTCTGCAGGCCGACCGCTGCCTGGTCATCTCGCTCGTACATCAGGCCGTAGCTGAACGCGTTCTCGCCGGCCAGGTGCGCGCTCATGCCGAGGTCACGTTCGGTCTGCCGGACGATGACGGCGTCCTGATGCTCGCCGAGCACGGACTGCAGCCGCTTCATCTGCCTGGCGAACCGGCTGGCCTGCTTGCCGAAGGCAGGCCCGACCGCCTCGCCGGCGTAGCGGGCGCGCTTCGCCGCCTTGCGCGCCCGGTGCAAGGCCAGGTCCCGCCGCTCACCGGCCGGCCCGCGCAGCGCCTGTTTCATCCGGCGGCTGGTCTTGACATAGGCCGTGCGTACGGCGGCAGGCAGGGCGTCGCTGGCCGCCCGGGCCGCCAGGTCCGTCCACGGCGGCTCGGCCATCAGCTCGTCGAGCTGGTCGAGCAGGGCGAAATACCGCGGCGAGTCCAGCGCTGCCACCACGCCGACCTGGGCATCGGCACCGATCCGCGCGAAGTGTCCGCGCACCCGGGCCATGACCGGGCCGACCACCAGCGCCTCGGGTAGCTGGCTGACATGCTCGGCCAGGTGCCCGGCGAGAACCTCAGCATCGCGCGCCTCGCCCAGCACCGCGCCGAGCCATCGCAGCTCGGCGGCCAGCGGGTCGCTCACCGAATCGGCAAAGAACCGCGCGAAGACCTGCAGCGTGCTGCGCAGCCGCCGGACCGTGGTCCGCATCTGGTGCACCGAGTCCGGCTCACTGCCGCGCACCATCGGGTCGAGAGACTTCAGCAACGAGAACTGCGCTCCTATGTAAGCCTGCAGCACCTGCCC
Organism: Streptosporangiaceae bacterium; assembly: GCA_035532775.1. GTDB lineage: Bacteria > Actinomycetota > Actinomycetes > Streptosporangiales > Streptosporangiaceae > Chersky-822. The sequence continues at coordinate 924 of DATKQH010000163.1, read as the reverse complement.
GGCTGGCGCCGATCCGCCGGGCGGCCGCTGCTCGGCCCGCTCCGGCGGCGGAAGGCCCAGGGCGCGCGCGAGCTTGGCGGACTGGCCCGACCGGCTCAGGCCGTCGCGGCGCAGCAGCTTGTCCGCGGCCGTGAGCACGTCCAGATTCCCGCCGGTCAGCTCCACTTCCACCTCGTGCCATTGCGACACTCGCGTCGCATCGCCGAGGGTCTGGGCCGTCACGTCGTCGGACGCGACTTCTGCGAGCGACTCACCGGCGCTGTCGAGCAGCAGCTGCCGCCGCCTCGCTGTGCTGATCCTGGCCACCGGCTTAAGTTCCTCGCCCCGGGTATGCACCCGGACGAGGCGGGCGAGCTCGTCGGGAACGCGGCCGCGGGACCGGCCGAGCGGCAGCCGGATCTCGCGCCTGGTATCGGGCCCGGCGGGAAGCTTCAGGTGCCAGCCCGCGTCGTGGCCTCCCCGCCGCCTGCGCAGCGTGATCCCCGCCCTGATCAGGCGCAGGTCGTCGGTGTCGAAGTACTCCGCATCGAGCTGCTCGCTGGCTGCGCTGCGCGTGCGGGCTACCTGGGGCAGGATATCGAAGGACGGCAACGAGGCACCGACGGCCGCCTCGTACTTGATCTCGGTCTCACGTGCTTGAACTGCCATGACTTCTCGCTACCCGCATGGCTGCGGGCTACCCGCGGAGTCCGAGGGATTGCGAGGATTGCCGGCATACATCAGCCGTTTGAGGGCAGTTGCCCGGCCATGAGTATCAGGAGCAGTGTGCCGGGCCTCCTCTGGTGGCTGTTTTGGTTCCTAGTGGCGATCTTGCTGATCATCCTCGCCGCTCTGGTCATCCATCACCTTGGCGGGTTCAACCTCGCCTTCCACGTCGGTTACTTCCACTTCCAGCTCGGCGTCACCGGCTAGCCCGGGCGGACC
>DATKQH010000162.1:0-9796 GCA_035532775.1 Streptosporangiaceae bacterium | reverse complement strand
CGGCCCCGAGCTGGCCGGAGATATAGGTCTTCATGATGTTGATGGCCTGGTCAATCGTGGTGTTCGGGTTCTGGATGATCGCGCCGGTGGCGTTGTTGAACCCAGTTCCCCAAATCGTGAATGGGGCGGTCACCGGCTCTTCCTGTGCCGCTGGGAGCAGACTCGCGAAGAACTGCTGGTACGGCGGCGCGTAGTTCACGAACTGCGGCGCGTTGTCTGCGGTCTTTGTCGGGGGCACCCAGCCGCCCCAGTTACTGGCGTTGATCATGTTGACCTGCTGCTGGGCCGTCTGGATGAAGTCCCAGGCCAGCTGAGCGTGCGTGGTCTGCGCCCCAATCGACAGTTCCCAGCCGCCCAGCGAGCTGGCGTAGCCAGGCCCCTGGCCATTGATGGTCGGCAGCTTGGTAGCGCCCATGATCTTGGGTGCGGCCAGCCAGCACGGTCCGCAGGTGGACTTGACCCAGGATTCTGCGTAGAAGTTCGCGCCGACCGCGATGGCAGTCTTGTTCTTCGCGAGCAGCCCGGGCAGGCCGTCGACCGCATTGGGGTCCAGCAGCTCGGACACCGGCGCCTGGAGGCCGCGCTGCGCGAGGGTCTTGTAGAACTGCAGCGTCTCGCGAAGACCAGGGCTGTCCACCACCCATTTACCGGTCTTGGAGTCGAAGATCGTCGAGTTCGTCGATCCGGCGAGCAGGTTGCCGCCGTTGTACTGAATGGCGATCGTCCCGCCCGCAGATCCGCCGGCCAGCCACAGGGGTGTGACGCCGGGAACCTTGGCCTTGATCTGCGCGGCAGCGGCGATAACGTCCGCCCAGGTCTTCGGGTGCCAGGGCACCGGCAGTCCCGCCTTGCGGAACATCGGCATGTTGTACCACAGGCCGTTGGTGTTCTCGCCGTGGTTGACGCCGTAGTACTTGCCGCCAATCAGCGTCTCGTTCTGGACAGTCTTGGGGATGTCGTTCCAATAGGTGGCGCTCGGCAGGTACTTGTTCACCGGCAGCAGGTATCCGGAGCTAGCCCACTCGCCGAGCTGACCAGCTGGGAGCTCGGCCACATCTGGTGCGGTGGACGGCGTCCGGAACAGCAGGCTCATCTTGTTAACGATGTCGAGGTAGCCGCCCGGGATCGGGGTGTACTGCACAGTGACGTTTGGATGCGCCTTCTCGAACTCACGCGCGACCGTTCCCCACCACTTGATTGCCAGCTGCGGGGTAAGGAAGACGAACTGCGATCCGTATGCGACTTTGAGCACGATCTTGCCGTTCGCCGTCGAACCACCAGCACTATTCGTGCAGGCGGTCGCGAGGCCCGCGGTACTCGCCACCGCCGCCAGCACGCTGAGCGCGCGGATGCTTATGCGCCGTGACATGAATGACCTCTCTTCTTGCAACCTGGGGACTACGCAGTCAGTTAGGACGAACTCGCCGTGCCTGTCTGTTCCATAACGCCGGATAGGCCGGCTGGGGTCATACCGCCAGATCTGTCCAGCAGCGCCTCGCCCGTCTCGGCTGAGAACACATGGAAGTCGCCGGGATCGAGTACGACTTCGATCCGCTGACCGATGTCCACTTGGGCCGATCGGTGCATACGGGCCATCAGGCGGACATCCTCTGCGGTGACGATCTCCGCAAAGATCTCCGTCCCGGTGTGCTCCACCACATCAGCAAGGCCGGCGATCACACTCGTGCAGCGCGCCGGCGCCTCGGCCTTCAGGTGCAGGTCATGCGGGCGCAAGCCGAGCGTGACCTCGCCGGAGCCGGACGCGATGTGCTCACCGTCGATCGTGAAGGTGCTCCCAAGCGAGGTAACTGTGAGCCGGGCTCGTTCCGCTCCGGCCAGTTCGCCGGGAAACAAGTTCATCCGGGGTGACCCGATGAAGCTTGCGACGAACACGTTCGCCGGGGCGTCATAGAGGCGCTGGGGCGTGCCGACCTGCAGGAGCGCGCCGCGGTCGAACACCGCGACCCGATGCCCCATGGTCAGCGCCTCGACCTGGTCGTGGGTCACATAGACGGTTGTCACATCCAGCTTGTTGTGCAACCGGACGAGCTCAGTGCGCATCTGGACCCGAAGAGCCGCGTCCAGATTCGACAGCGGCTCATCGAGCAGAAACAGCTTGGGCTGACGGATCAGTGCCCGGCCTAGGGCGACGCGCTGGCGCTGGCCGCCGGAGAGCTGGCTTGGTCGGCGGTCGAGCAGGCTCTCGATCCCCAGTACCTCTGCGACTTCCTCGATGCGCTTGCGAAGCCCGGCCTGCGACTCGTGCCGGACGGTCGGCCCGAAGGCCAGATTCCGGTACACGTTCATGTGCGGATACAGGGCGTAGCTCTGGAAAACCATCGCTACGTCCCGCCGGCCCGGCGGCCAGAGCGTGGCGTCCTGGTCGTCGATGAGGATCCGGCCGTACGACGGCGTCTCCAGCCCGCCGAGCATGCGCAGACTGGTGGTCTTGCCGCAGCCGGATGGCCCGACGAGGACCAGGAACTCGCCATCCGCGGCATCTAGCTGCAGATCCCGGACAGCCACGCTCGCCCCAAAGAGCTTCCACACCGAGTCATACTGGACCTTTGCCACGGCCGTCCTCGCTAGCTCCGCCCTGCCCGTCGACCAGTAGCGACCTGCGACCAGCAATCTCGACGCTGCGAGGGTGTTTGCTGTCGCCAATCAAACAGCTGGTAATCAGCCCAAGCTAGTACGCTGACAGCATACGGGTCAAGACTGCGGTAAATAACGAATCAGCCTCAGGAATACTCGTGACAGAGCCGAAACCACGTACGGGACCGAAGCCCAGCAGATCGGCATGGTCAAAGGCACACGAGATCTGAGGCCGCGCACAGCGCAAGTGGCGTGTGCCGCGCCGATGCCGAGCGTGACCGAGGGCAGGTGGCGGCGGACGAACAGATCGCCGGCGACAGCGCGCGTGATTGGGCTCAAGTACGCGTGAGCCAGCTACGGCACCGGCAAGATCTGCGACTACGCCGCCACCACCGGGACCAACACGAAGACCTCCGGTAACCCGGCCCGCAAGGTCGCCCGGGACGCGACCCGCGCCGCCGAGACCGCGCTCGGCCGCGCCCAGACCGATCTCGCCGCCATGCTCCGCGACCCCGCTATCCCCGCCACCGACAAGAACACCCGCATGATCCCCGCCGCCCAGCAGAACATCACCACAGCCGAACGGCAGCTCACCCGCGCCTAAGGCTGCCCTGGATAAGGTCCCCGCCCGGCTCCCGGCCAACGAGATCGACCCGGACGCCCAGCGCGCCATCCTGCGCCAGCCACCGCACCCTGCAGATGATCCTGCGGCTCCTCGCCCACAACGCCGAGCACCGGCTCGCCAGCCACCTCAACGCCTACCTCCGTGGAAGTCGAGGGCATTCGCCCGGTATCGTCGGGACCACCCGTATCGGGCAGCCGGCCCGCAGCAGGAGGTGCCCGTGACCGTCTCGCCCACCGGCATCGATGCCGTCTTGCAGGCGCCGGCGCCCGCGTTCTCGCCCGCCGAGGCCGCCGAGATCGGGCTGGCGGCGTTCGGCATCGGGGCCTCGGGCGCGCTCAGCCTGGGCAGCGAGCGCGATCAGGCCTTCCTGCTGACCGGCTCGTCCGGCACGGGCGTCGCGGTGCTCAAGGTGTCGAACCCCGCCGAGGACCCGGTCATGCTCGACATGGAGGCGGCCGTCGCGTTCCACGCCGCCGCTTGCGATCCTGGCCTGAGGACGGCGATCCCGCGGCTCCCGGGACCGGCCGGCGACGGGAAGCCGCCGGCCGATGATATATCGGCCCGCCGGGTGCGGTGGGAGCACGACGGGACGGCCTACTGGGTCCGCGCCTACGACCTGCTGCCGGGCCGCGCCCGGCTGGAGACGGTGACGCTGGCCGATCACGCGCTGACGGCCTGGGGCGAGACGACCGCCCGGCTCGGCCGGGCGCTGCGCGGCTTCATCCACCCCAGGGCGATTCGCCGGCTCCCCTGGGACGTCCAGCACGCGGCCAGCGCAAGGCCGATGATCAGCGCGATCGGTGACCGGGCCGCGCGAGCGGCGGTCACCGCCGTGCTCGACCGGTTCGACGCGGCGGTCGCGCCCAGATGGAGCCTGCTCCGGGCGCAGGTCATCCACGGCGACCTGACCTCCGACAATGTCCTGGCCGATGACGACGGGCTGATCACCGGCATCGTCGACTTCGGCGACATGACCTATACCGCGCTGGCTGCCGACCTCGCCTCGGTGCTGGACTCGCTGGGCACCGGCCGCCACGGCGAGGAGATGTTCCGCGTCGCGCGGCTGGTGATCGACGGCTACGAGCGGGTCACGCCGCTCGAGCCGCTCGAGCTCGAGCTGGCCGGCGAGCTATGGGCGGCCCGGGCGGCCGTGACCGTGGCGATCGGGTCCTGGCGCGCCGCGGCGGGCCTGGAGGAGCCGGAGTACGCCGAGCGGTTCAACGACAGCGCGCTGGCCATGATCGACACCCTGCTGGCGACCGGCTGGGAGCGGACCGCGCGGCTGCTCGGTGCCGACCCGGCACGGTCGCGGACCGGCGGGCACGGGCCCGGCTGGCGGCCCGCGCTGGCCGCGCGCCGCGAGGCTGCCTTCGGTCCCGCGATGGAGCCGCTCAGCTACGCCGAGCCGATCGAGATGGCCAGCGCCAGCGGGGTCTGGATGACCGACGCCGACGGCCGCCGCTACCTCGACATGTACAACAACGTCGTATGCGTCGGGCACGCCCACTCGCGCGTCACCTCCGCGGTGACCCGCCAGTGGCGGGTGCTCAACACGAACCTGCGCTACCTGCACGCCTCGGCCATCGAGTTGGCCGAGCGGCTGGCTGCGACCTGCCCCGACGGCCTGGACACGGTACTGTTCGTGAACTCAGGCTCGGAGGCCAACGACCTGGCGTGGCGCCTCGCCGGCCATCACACGGGCAACGTCGGCGGCCTGTGCACCGAGTTCGCCTACCACGGTGTCACGGCGGCGACCGCGGACCTGTCTCCCGAGGTCCTGCCCGGCGCGCTCCCGCCGCCGCACGTGCAGACCTGGGCGCCGCCCGACACCTATCGCGGCCTGCATTCCGGCACCGACGGCTTCGTGGCCGCGCTGGGACGGCTGGCTGCTCGCGGCATCGCCCCGGCGGCGGCCATCATGGACGGGGTCCTGCAGAGCGACGGCGTCTACGACCTGGACCCTGCCTATGTGCAGGAACTCGTCCGGCTGACCCGGGAGGCAGGCGGGCTGTGGATCGCCGACGAGGTGCAGGGCGGTCACGGGCGGACCGGCGAGGCGATGTGGTCGTTCGAGCGGTTCGGGATCGTGCCGGACTTCGTGACCCTCGGCAAGCCCATGGGCAACGGGCAGCCGGTCGGCGCGGTGATCACCCGGCGCGATCTAGCGGAGCGGTTCGCCCGCGACACCGTGTTCTTCTCCACCTTCGGCGGGAACCAGGTCTCGACAGCGGCCGCGCACGCGGTGCTCGACGTCCTGGCCGACGAGCGGGTTCTCTCCCGCACGCTGGAGGCGGGAACGGCCTTGCGCGAGGCGGTAAGGGCGGCGACCGCCGGGAATGGCATGGTGGGTGATGTGCGCGGCGTCGGCCTGGCTAATGCCATCGAGATCGTGACCGATCGCGAGTCCAGTCGCCCCGACGCTGCCGCTGCGGCCGCGGTCAAGGACGCGCTGCGGCGACGGGGCGTGCTGGTGGGCTCGACCAGCCGGGCCGGCAACGTGCTCAAGGTGCGTCCGCCGCTGGCCTTCACCGCGAGTCTCGTACCCGTCTTCGTGGCGGCGCTCACGGCCGCGCTGCAGGGTTGCCTGGCCAGCGCCGCATGAGCGACGACGCAGAGTTGTTCCTGCCTGATCCCGAGGCGGGCCGGATGTTCACCACCTCGCGGATCGTCCGCACCACCGACGTGACGGCGACGGGACGCTTGCGGCTCGACGGGATCGCCCGCTACCTGCAGGAGGCCGCGGAAGACGATGTGCTCGATGCGGGCTGGGACGAGGCGCAGGACTGGCTGCTGCGCAGGTGCGTCGTCACGTTGCGGGGCTATCCGGTCCACGGCAACCGGGTACGGCTGCGCACGTTCTGCTCGGCGCTCGGGCCCCGCTGGGCCGAGCGGACGACGACGCTGTCTGGCGACAACAGCGATGTGATCCAGGCCAGCGCCGTGTGGGTAGCCGTGGCCAGGCAGACGGGCGCTCCAGCGCTGCTCGGGCCGGAATTCCACCGGGTGTACGGGGAATCGGCGCAGGGCCGGAAGGTATCGGCGCGGCTGTTCCACTCCGGGCCGGACCCATCGCTTGACGGGCGGCCGTGGCCATTGCGGGCCTGCGATTTCGATCCGGCGGGACACGTGAACAACACCATTGCCTGGGCCGCTGCCGAAGATGTGCTGGCGGGCGTTGACTGGCTGCCGGCCCGCGCCGAGATCGAGTACTACCAGCCGATCTTGCCGGGCTGCGAGCCCTGGCTGCTGGCCGACCACTCCCCCGCCCGCCACGACTCCCCCGCCCGCCACGACTCCCCTGGCCGCCATGACTCCCCGGCCCGCACGGGCATGTGGCTGATGGCGGGACAGGACCGGCTGGCTTCAGGCCGCCTGTTCGCCTGAATCGCCGGCCAGTCCCGGGTCGGAAGAAATGCCAGGCATAGGAATTCAGCTGTCCCCGCCGGCCGCGGCCGGCGGGGACAGCTAGCGCAAGGGCTAACTAGCCTGTGCGCAGATCAGGCCGTCTGCACCCTGGCAGCGTGGGTGACCCTGGGGAAGACCTCGGCTGTCTCCGGGGCCCGGCGCAAGTGCCAGACTCCGAGCAGCGACAGGATCAGCAGCAGTGCAGCTCCGGCGAAGGCAGCGATAGCACCGAACCAGGCGATCTGGCCGATCTGCCAGAAGCCGTAAGCGTTGAGCAGCATCCCCCGCAGGGTCGTGCCCTTGAATATCGTCTCCACCTGACCGGCCAGCTTGGTGTTGGCCGGAGCGGCCATCGCCTTGGCCGACAGCTGCGAGTAAGTGAGCCCGCCGCCGATCTCCTTGAGGTGGACCGCGATGAAGTGGTCGGCGTAGGTTTGCGCCTGCGCCCCGGTCGTCATAGCCTGCCCGGCGTACACCTTCATCGCCGTGGCATCAGCCGTCGGCAGCGCCTTGATCGCCGGGCTCGCCGCCGGCGGGAACACGATCTTCTGCGCCACCAGCTGGCTCGTCACCTCGTTGCTGGTGAACACATGGCCCCAGGTCAACAGCCCCCCGGCGACCAGCAAGATCGCGGTCAGGGCCAGGCCCGCGAAGACCATCAGCGCGTCGAATGTCCTTCTGCGCATTTTCGATGCCTCCTAGCATCCGATGCCGGCGCCATTACAGCGGCCCGGCGAACGTCCATTTCCTTAGCTGCCCTAAGCATCCGGCAGCCGCGCCGTCAGGATCAGGGCCGTCCGTCGCCAATCGCAGGGACCTCGGTCACCACGCGCAGGTGACTACCGGGCCGAGGCACATGAATGCCGGGAACGCTCGCAGTTTCCGCGCCGAGCTCGCGGGCGATCAGGCCGGTCAGCACCACGAGGCCGGCCGAGGCGACAGCCGACGGCCACAGCGCGTTCACCTCCCAGCTGTCCTCGGCCAGCTCGGGGTCGTGCGCGGCCGCGTGCCAGTACTCGAGCCACAGCACCCAGCCGCCGCGCCGCCGCGCCGGATCGAGCGACACCGACGTCACGATGACGTGGTAAATGCGCTCCCACGGATCGGCGATCAGGGCGACCTGCTCGGCCAGCGAGGTCAGCTCGGCGCGGACCTTGTTCCGCAGGGCCTCGCGCCTGAGCACCTCCAGGGTCGGGAAGTGGTGCTGCAGGCTCGCCACCGGCACGCCGCTCGCCTCGGCGACGTCGCTGTACCGGGTTGCGTCGTATCCGCCGGAAGATCATCATTTCGGATGCGGCGTCCAGGATATCGCTCCGGTTGTGGCGCGGCGGGCGGCCCCGGCGCCGGATCGCCGGCGTGGTCGACACCTGGCGGAGCATCGGCGGGCGCACCCTCAGCCGGCCGTTTCCGCGATCACCAGCGGCGTGCCGGCGGACGGCTAGCCTGCCAGCCGGGCAGGCGGCAGCAGGGAGAGCACCGCCGAGAGATCGGCCACCGACGGCCCCGGCCAGTCGTCCTCCCGGGAGTGCGCGGCATTGTCGGACCAGTCATCGCCGCGCAGCATGACGGCGCGCATCCCGCAGGCCGACGCTCCGGTGAGCTCGCGACCGCCGCCGTCCCCGACGTACAGGCATTCGGCCGGCTCGACCATGAGCTGGCTGGCGATCATCGCGAACAGCGCCGGATCGGGCTTCCTGCGGCCCACCTCGCAGGACAGCACCCGCGCATCGACGAGACCGGCGACCGGCAGCTCCAGCCAGGTCTCGGCCAGTTCGGTGGTGCAGTCACTGAGCACTCCGACCCGGAACCCGCGAGCGCGGACCTCGGCCAGGACAGCGAGGGCGTCGCGGCGGAAGACGAACAGCTCACGCTGGGCAGCCAGCCTGGCGGCGCACGCCGCCGCGAGTGCGTGATCGCCAGGCTCGATGCCGTTGCGGCGGGCCAGTTCGCGGAAGGTCGCGGGCAGGTCGCCCAGGCTGCCGGTAGCCCGCTCGGCGAAGGAGTCGTTCAGCGCCCGGCGCCAGGTTGCCGCGTCGATGCCGAGCGGCGCCGCGCTCCTCGTCGTGTGCTCCTGCCAGACGTGCTCTGGCGTGCTCGGAGTCAGCGTCCCGAAGAAGTCGAAGATGACCGCCGCGATGCCCACTGGTCCATTGTCGGCTGTCCCGCCAGCCCGGCGATCCATGACCATGGTGACTTTCCGTCGATAGCGCCGAAAACCCGCCATGAACATGAGATCCGGCTGGCCTCGGTAGGGTGACTGGGGTGGGAGAAGCTGACGCTGACGTAGTGCGGCGGCGGGCGGGCCGGGTGCTCGTCGTCGACGCCGACCGCCGGGTCCTGCTGCTGCACGGGTTCGACCCGGCCAGGCCCGGCGAGCCGTACTGGTTCACGATCGGCGGCGGTACCGAGCCAGGTGAGAGCCTGGCCGACGCGGCCGCCCGTGAGCTGCAGGAGGAATCCGGCATCTCCGCCAGTGCTGCCGAGCTCGGCGAGCCGGTCTGGCACGAGGTGACCAGCTTCAGCTTCGACGGAACCCGCTACCAGCAGGAGCAGGATTTCTTCCTGCTCAGGGTCGTCTCGCCGGAGGTGACGACGGACGGCCTGGACAACGAGGAGGCCGCCGTCGTCGACGGCCACCGCTGGTGGACGGCCGCGGAACTCGGCGCCACCGCCGAGTCGTTCTACCCGCGGGAGCTCCCGCGGCTGCTGCAGGACCTGACCGGCTCCACCGGCTCCGGGGAGGAGTCAGGCTGACCCGGGCCCCGGCTCGGGACCGGATTCCATGAGGCCGAGCAGCAGCTCGTCCGTGGACCGCAGGTCGGCGTTGGGCAGCCCGCCGGGATACAGCCGCCTGACCTGGTCGGCGACCGCGATCGCGATCTCGACATGCTGGCGCCGGGTGGCGGCGTAGAACTCCTGCGCTTCCGCGCTGAGCTTCGGAAGAGCATGCAGCGGCTTGTCGCTGACGGCGAGCAGGGTGGCGGTCGGGATCCGGTACCGGAACCCGTTGGCCGCGACCGTCGCGGACTCGCGAACTCGCCGTCGAGCACGGGATTGTGCGCGGACCACGGCCGCTCCACGGTCAGCCGAGGGTAATAGCCCGCGGCGTCGGCGGCCTCCATGGCGTCGCACAGCCTGTCGACCTGCGCCGGCCGCTCCCCCAGGCGAACA
>DATKQH010000161.1:0-53207 GCA_035532775.1 Streptosporangiaceae bacterium | reverse complement strand
GCAGCGCACGCTGGTTTGATACCTCCTCCTGCAAGGCGATACCGGAGGGCCATGCAACCTCCATCACTCGTACAGCACCGCAGTCAGCGGACCCGCCATCAACCACCAGGCCCACCTCCCACGCTCGTGTTCACAAGACAGCCATCAGCCAATCGCCGCGCTGAGCGTACAGATCGGTTCCGCGTGCTTGCCCATTCGGGCTCCACCACGCTCGGTGAACGTCAAAGTACCTGGCCGGATCGGGGTGACCGCCAGGACGCCGGGGTGGCCGACATCCGTGCTGTCGCGTTCTCACAGTGACGATGCCCGACGGGCCGCATGTCACCACGCTTAGGGCGCTGACCTGCCTGGCACTTGGATCGGCACAGCCAGAAAGGCTTGCCGACATGAACCGCCCGAGTATCCCGGAGCGGCAGGCTTACCGCACGAGTCAGTCCCGACGGGGAGCGGACGGCACGCAGCTAGCGGCATCAGGAGGCACCGGGACATCACGGGTCTCCCGCGACCGGCAGATGAGCAGCAGCGCCACGGAGGCGAGCACTACCACGCCGCCGAGCAGGGTGGTGAGCGTGAGGCGCTCGCCGAGAAGCAGCACGCCGAGCCCGACGGCAATGACGGGGTTGATGTAGGCATAGGTGGAAACGGTCGCTGTCGGCAGCCGACGCAGCACGATCACGTAGCACGTCATGGCCAGCAGGGAGCCGGGGCCGATCAGGTAGAGCAGCGCTAGCAGCGACCGGCCGCTGACGTGGCCGGGATCGAGGTGGCTGAGCTCGCCGGTCGCCGCCGCGAGCCCGGTCAGTACGGCACCGCCGGCCAGCATTTCCATGGCGCTGCCGAGCAATGGCCGGGCGGGCGCGGGAAGCCGGCCGGCGAGCACGGAGCCGGTGCCCCAGCTGAGGCTGCCGCCCAGCACGATGAGGACGGGGAGCACCGGGCCGTGCCCTGGGGGCCGGGCCAGAATGGCGACTCCGGCGGCCCCGATGACCAGGGCAAGCCAGGCGACAGACGGAATCCTGCGGCCGTTGATGATCCGGTCCGCGAGGACCATCCAGATCGGGACGGTCGCGATCAGCAGGGCGGTGAAGCCGGCCGGAAGGGTCTGCTCGGCGTACGATGCCGCGCCGTTGCCGAAGGCCAGCAGCATTGTCCCGACGACCGCCATGGCCAGCCACTGCGCGATCCCGGGCCGGTCAGCCGCCCGCAGCCGCGGTCCGCCGCCGCGCCGTGCGACCGGGAAGAGCAGCGCCCCGGCGATGAGGTACCGGATACCTGCCATGGCGAGCGGCGGCAGGCTCTCGACCCCGACCCGGATCGCGACGAAGGTCGAGCCCCAGACCACCCACACCACCAGCAGGGCGGCCCAGACCATCGCCCCGGCCGGCCTGGGTTCCGCCGGCCGCCGATTTTGCCCGACGGCAGCGCCGGGCTCACGACGGCCGGTTGCGGTGCCTGGCGCGACGGAGCGGCCTTGCCTCATGAGTCCATCCTTGCCGGTCAGGGCGGCAGATCGTGAGTGGCAGGATTGACATTCTTAGGTATTTTCCTGCCATAATGGCTGTATGCTGTCATCGGTGGCGGTCCTGGCCTACGACGGCGTGTCCACGTTCGGGCTCGGCGTGACCGCGGAGATCTTCGGCTGCGACCGCAGCGCGGACGGACTGCCCGGCTACGACTACACGATCACCGCGGCGGTACCGGGAGTCATCCGCACCGACGTCGGCCTCCCGATCATGGTGGAGGCCGGCCTGGACCGGCTCAGCGCGGCCGACCTGGGCATCGTCGTGTGCTGGGATCAGACCGGCGTGCTGCCGCCGCCTGCGGTGCTCGAGGCGCTGCGCGCGCTCGCAGGCCGCGGCGGGCGCGTGCTCAGCCAGTGCACCGGCGCTTTCGTGCTCGCCGCCGCCGGGCTGCTCGACGGCCGCCGGGCCACGACCCACTGGCGGCACGCCGCCAAGCTCGCCAGCCGTTACCCCTCGATCGATGTCGATCCCAGCGTGCTGTACGTCGACGACGGCCAGGTGATCACCAGCGCGGGCACGGCAGCCGGGATCGATGCCTGCCTGCACCTGCTGCGGCTGGAGCACGGCGCCGCCGTGGCGAACGCGGTCGCGCGCCACATGGTGGTGCCCCCGCACCGGGACGGCGGCCAGGCCCAGTACGTGCCGGTGCTCGTCAACGAGGCCGGGGACCCGGCAAACCTGGCCGCCCTGCACGCGTGGACCCTGGAGCATCTCCACGAGCCGATCACGGTGGCCGATCTCGCCGCGCGCGCGCTCATGTCACCCCGGACCTTCGCCCGGCAGTTCGCGGCCCGGACCGGGACCACCCCGCATCAGTGGCTGATCAGCCAGCGCCTGATGAGGGCGCAGGAACTGCTCGAGCACGCCGGCGGCAGCATTGAGCAGATCGCCGCCCAGTGCGGGCTGACCCCCCTGATGCTGCGCCGGCACTTCGCCCGCAGGTGCGGGACCACGCCGCAGGCCTACCGCCGTACCTTCAGCCAGTCCGGGTAAAAGCACGCATGACCGGCGGAAGCGCCCAGATCAGACCCCGGCTGCTCCAGGGCCATCCTCAGGGCGTACATCCGACCGCTGCCACCCGAAGTGCCGGCGGGGACCGGTCCAGCGTGACCGTCGACTGCCTGCGCGGCTCCACGGAACTCGCGTCACGGCGGAGGGCAGCCGATGGCTAACGTGCGTGTCCTGCCTCAGGTCGATCGGGAACGGACACGCCGCACGGCGCGGTCACATGCGCCCGGCCAGCCCAAGCGAGCCCGAAACGATGCCGTTTTGTGCCCCGCATCACTGCCAGGTGCCGCTCGCCGAGGCCAGATCCCACGGACGAACCGTGTACAAACGATCAAAAAGCCTGACCGCCATCCTGGCGATCAGGCTCCTGACCTGCTACTTCTCGTAGCGGGGGCAGGATTTCAACCTGCGACCTCTGGGTTATGAGGACAGCGCGGCACGGTTCAACCAAGTCCGGCAGACCGTGAGCATAGCCATCCCTCAGTGGCACCTTCTGCCGCCAGGTGACGGCAGAACTCAGTGACAAACCAGTGACAAATGATCAAGGGCCTGACCGTCGCTGCCGACGATCAGGCCCTTTGACCTGCTGCTACCTGAGTAGCCCCGACCGGATTTGAACCGGCGCTACCGCCTTGAGAGGGCGGCGTCCTGGGCCACTAGACGACGGGGCCAGGCACTTCATTTACTGTGTACAACCGGCCGCCAGGCTAGCGCATCGCGCCGACCTCACCTGGCTGAGGGCACCCAGACAAGAGATGCATCCAACCTATGATGCGGCAACGAAACAAGCCCGCCGGACCGGACATGCGAGCGCGGTCGCCCTTCCGGACGATCGCACCGAGCGCACGTCGCTGGGGTACCAGGACTCGAACCTAGACTAACGGGGCCAGAACCCGTCGGGCTGCCAATTACCCCATACCCCATGGGATCGACCCCAGCCGGGCTAGGGTCGCCTGAGAAGTTTAGCCGAACCGCGCTGGTACCTCCAACCCGGTTGGCGCCAGCCGCGGCCCATGCGCTGAGCGGCGGCCAGGGTTCCTAGTCGCGGTCGGTCACCAGGTTGCTGAGAGTCCCGATTCCCTCGATGGTGACCGACACCTGGTCGCCCTTGTCCATCGGGCCGATCCCGGCTGGGGTGCCGGTCAGCAGCACGTCACCGGGAAGCAGCGTCATCACCTGGCTGACGAACATGATCAGCGAGCGCACATCGTGCAGCAGCAGCGAGGTTCGGGAGTCCTGCTTGATCTCGCCGTTCAGCCGCGTCGTGAGGGCCAGATCGGCGGGGTCAACGTCGGTCTCGATCCACGGTCCGAGCGGGCAGAACGTATCGAAGCCCTTGGCCCTTGTCCACTGCCCGTCTCTGGCCTGAAGGTCGCGGGCCGTGACGTCGTTGGCGCAGGTGTAGCCGAAGATCACCTCGTCGACCCGGTCAGCGGGGACCTGCCGGCAGAGCCGGCCGATCACCACGGCGAGCTCGCCCTCGTAGTCAGTCCGCTCGCTGATCTGGCTTGGCCGGACGATCGGATCACCTGGTCCGCAGACGGCAGTCGACGGCTTGAGGAAGATCACGGGCTCTTCGGGAGGCTCGCCGCCCATCTCCCGAGCGTGATCGGCATAGTTCTTGCCGATGCAGATCACCTTGCTCGGCAGGATGGGCGCGAGCAGGCGGACATCGGCCAGCGCGAACCGGATGCCGGTCAGCTTGATGTCCTCTTCTCGCCCGCCGAACGGGTGCCCGGCGAGCTGAGCGATCATCAGCTGACCGCCCCCGTGGCCCAGCGGATCAGGATCCGACGGGCCGGGCTGGCTGTCGCTAACTGCCGCCGTGCCTGCCCCGTTCGCCGTGCCTGCCCCGTTCGCCGTGGCCGGTACGGCGGCGGATCCCGGCGTCTCCGCCGCTGCCTCGTCCGCTCCCAGGACCAGCCCGTAGCTGACCTCGCCATTGTGGGAGAATCTCGCGATCCGCATGGTCGAAGCGTATCGAGCCGACAGCGGGGGCAGCGCTGCGGAGCAGCGGCTACGCGAGCTGCGAGCTACTGCAGGTAGCCCTCGACCTCGGAGGCGGGCCGCGGCGTGGCCGTGCTCGGATCGCCGCCGGACTCGCGTTGTGCCCGGCGCTGCCGCAGCAGATCCCAGCACTGGTCGAGCGCTTCCTCAGCGGACGTCAGCGCCGCCCGCTCCTCATCGCTCGTCAGCTGACCGGCGGCGAGCCTGGCCCGCAGCTCATGTTCGGTCTGGATGAGGTCGTCGATGCGCCCGAGTATCTCCTTGTCGTCCATCCACCTACCCTAACGACCGGACAGCCCGCTGCCCCGCCGCCACTACCGGCGCGCCGCGCCGCGCGCCGTCAATCCCGACACCCCCGCCAGCCAGTCCTCATAACCGCGGACGTCTGGCAGCGGCATGGGCTGACAGACGTCCGCGATCTGAGGATCGACCACGATCATGGCCGGCTGCGTCGGCACGCAAGAACCGAACACTAGGCGATCTTGTGCACCCAGCCATGCGGGTCGGGAAGGCGGCCGAACTGGATGCCAAGCAGCTGCTCGCGCAGCCGCATCGCCACTGGCCCCGGCTGACCATCGCCGATCGTCCAGCTCCCCGTCGCGCCCTTGACCTCGCCGACCGGCGTGATCACCGCGGCGGTACCGCAGGCGAACACCTCGGTGATCTCGCCGGACTCGCAGCCTGCCCGCCACTGCTCGACCGAGATCGCTCCCTCGCCCGCCGGCATCCCCAGGTCAGGCGCCAGCGTGAGCAGCGAGTCCCTGGTGATGCCGGGCAGCAGCGTGCCGGTCAGCGGCGGTGTCACGATCCGCGCGTCCTGGCCCGAGCCGAAGACGAAGAACAGGTTCATCCCGCCCATCTCCTCGACCCAGCTGTGCTCGACCGCGTCGAGCCAGACGACCTGGTCACAGCCGTTGTCGATGGCCTGCTGCTGGCCGAGGAAGGACGCGGCGTAGTTTCCGCCGGTCTTGGCTTCCCCGGTACCGCCGGGCGCGGCCCTGGTGTAACCCTCGGCCAGCCAGACGGAGACGGCCCGGACGCCGCTGCCGGCGAAGACGCTGCCCGACGGCGAGGCGATCACGAGGAACAGATACGAGCCGGCCGGCCGGCCCACTCCGAGCGCAGCCGTCGTCGCGATCATGAACGGCCGCAGGTACAGGCTCTGCTCGGAGTTGGCAGGCACCCATTCCTTGTCGTGCGACACCAGCAGCTCGATCGCCTGCACGAAAGCCTCTTCCGGCAGCTCGGGCATGGCCATCCGCGCCGCCGAGCGCCGGAACCGGGCCGCGTTGGCAGACGGCCGGAACGCCACGATCGGCCCGGCGTCCTGCCGGTAAGCCTTGAGTCCCTCGAAGATCTCCTGGCTGTAATGCAGGACAGCCGTCGCCGGATCGAGAACAAGCGGGCCGTAGGGCTCTAGCTTGCCGTCGTGCCAGCCGCGGTCGGTCGACCATCGGAGGGAGACCATGTGATCAGTGAATACCTGACCGAAGCCAGGCGACTCGAGCAGATTGGCCCGGACCTCTTCCGGCGCCCGCTGCTCGGATGTGTGCAGATCAAAGTTGATCGCTGGTATCAGGCTGGCGTTCATCGCAGATCCTCCTTCGTGGCGGGCTGAGCGCCGTTGCCCTGCCCGCCGCGGCTACCGTCCCTGCCGACGGCCCGCGTTAACCATCGTGACCACCTACCAACGCGACCGGTCACCCGGCCGGCAGGCACCGGCGAGACCAGTCGCTCGACGTCGCCGACCGGTCCTCACCGATGGCGGCGCCTAGCCGGATACTCGCTCGGCTATGTCGTCGCCGACCTCAGCAGTGCTGCGGGCGGCCCACTCGCCCTGGCGCTCAAGCAGGTCCTCAGCTACCGCCTGCTCGATCCTTGATGCCTCGGAGGTCATTCCAAGATGGTCGCACAGCATGGCCGCCGACAGGATCGCTGCCGTCGGATCGGCCTTCTGCTTTCCCGCGATATCGGGCGCGCTGCCATGCACAGGCTCAAATGTACTCGGTGCCGTCCGCTCCGGGTTGATACTCGCGCTCGCGGCCAGGCCGATGCCGCCGCCGATCGCCGCGCCGAGCGCGGTGAGCACGTCGCCGAACAGGTTGTCGGTGACGATCACATCGAACAGGTCGGGCTGCGTGACCAGGTACGCCAGCGCGGCGTCCACGTGGCAGTAATCGGCCGCCACATCGGGGAAGTCGGCCGCAGTCGCATCGAAGGTGCGCCGCCACAGGTCACCCGCGTGCGCGAGGATATTGGTCTTGTGCACCAGGGTGAGCTTGCGCCTCGGCCTGGCAGCCGCGGCGGCGAACGCGTGCCTGGTGATCCGGCCGACGCCGTAGGCCGTGTTGATACTCTCCTGCATCGCGATCTCGGCTGGCGTCCCCCTGCGCAGGATCCCGCCCGCCTCGATGTAGGCGCCTTCCGTGCCCTCCCTGACGACCAGCATGTCGAGCGGAGCGGTCGCGGTCGCGGTGAGCGGTGAGCCAATCCCGGGGTACAGCCTGACCGGCCGCAGGTTGACGTACTGATCGAACTCGAACCGCAGCCGCAGCACGAGGCCGCGCTCCAGGATGCCGCTCGGCACGTTCGGATCGCCCACGGCGCCGAGGAGGATCGCGTCCTGGGCGGCGAGTTCGGCGAGCACCGATTCCGGCAGGATCTCGCCTGTGCGGGCGTAACGCTGCGCGCCGAGGTCGTAGCTCGTGGTCTCGATAGCAGCGTCGGCCACCGTCACCCTGAGCACCTTGATCGCCTCGGCGATCACTTCAGGGCCGATGCCATCGCCGCCGATCACCGCAATCTGCATGGTTCGCGCCATGCGCGGATCTTAGCGTTCAGCAGGCCGTGGTGCAGGCCGGGTCCTCAGCCTGGTCCTCAGCCTGGTCCTCAGCCTGGTCCTCGGCCTGCCCGGCCGGCATCGACTCAAGCTCGCTCGCGGGCAGCGGCCCGGCAAGGCCCGGACCCTGGCCGAGAATGCAGCCCATCTCCTCGAGCCGGGCGCGTTGCTCGGGTCGCTCGACACCCTCGGCGATCACCTCGATGCCCAGGTCAAGGGCCAGGCCGATGATCGATTTCGTCAGCAGCGCCAGCGTCGGGTCCGTCTCAAGCCCGGTCACGTAGGACGAGTCGATCTTGACGACGTCGACCGCGGACCGGCGCAGGAGAGCGAGCGAGGCATGCCCGGTGCCGAAGGAATCGAGAGCCAGGCGGATTCCCTTTCCGCGCAGGCCGGCCAGATCGGCCGCGGCCGGCGGGGGACCCTCGCTCAGTACCCGCTCGGTCACCTCGATGGTCAGCAGCTCCGGCGGGAGCTCGGCCTCGTCCAGGGCGGCGATCACGGCTCGGACGAAACCGGGTCCGCAGGCCTGCCGGGCCGTGCAGCTGACCGACAGCCCGATCGGGAGGCCATCGGCGCGCCAGGCGGCAACCTGACGGCAGGCCTGCCTGAGCGCCCATTCTCCGACACCGGCGATCAGCCCGGCCTCCTCGGCCACGGCAAGGAACTCAGCCAGCGGGACGAGCTCGCCGTTGCGGGACCAGCGGACGACGGCCTCGACTCCGCGCAGGAGGCCGGTAGCAAGCTCGACGATCGGCTGGTACTCGACCTTCAGCCGGTGCTCGGCGACCGCGCCGCGCAGGTCCGCGGCGAGCTCCAGCCGGCGCTGTGCCTCGGCGTGCATGGCGGCCGCGAAGATCTCGACTCTGCCGACCCCCGCTTCCTGTGCCTTCGCGAGCGCGATCTCGGCGTTGCCCAGGATCTGGTCGGCCTGGCCGACCGTGCTGACGGCCGCGCCGACGCTGACGGTCAGCACGATCTCCTTGGCCGCGACGCTGAAGGGCTCGGCCGCGATCAGCCCGGCGAGGCGTTCCGCCAGGTCGATGACTTCCTGTGCGGTGGCGTCCGAGCTCACCAGGACCGCGAACTCGTCGCCGCCCCACCGGGCCACGGTGGCGGATGGCGGCACGGCCGCGCGCAGCCTGCGGGCTGCCTGCGCGAGCACCAGATCGCCGCCGACGTGCCCGACCAGGTCGTTCACGGCCGTGTACCCGTCGAAGTCGACCAGGATCGCACCCGCTAGGAACTGCGGGTCCTGGTCCCGTTCCTTGCCGCCCGGCCGGTCGGGGGCTGCTCCGCCCGATTCCCTGGTCAGATCCTTGACTCGCTCCTCGACGTAGGCCCGGTTCGGCAGGCCGGTGAGCCCGTCGTGGAACGTCAGCTGGGTGAGCTGGCGGCGCAGCGCGACCCGGTCGCTGACATCGCGGGAGGTGATGAGCAGCCTGGCCGGCTCTCCCGCCGCGCCGTAACGCGAGATGGTGGACTCGACATACCGCCACGAGCCGTCGGCTCCCCTGACCCGCCCGGCGAATCTGGCTGTCCCCGCCGCAGCCCGCAAGCCCGTCATCGCGGCTCTGATCCCGGCCGGCCGGTCCTCCGGATGGACGATGCCGGCGAGCCGTTTCCCGGTGAGCTCCGCTGGGGCGTAGCCGAACTCCGTGACCGCCTGGCTGGCGTACTCGATGGTGCCGACGAGGTCGCAGATCAGCACCGCGTCGCTCGCCGTGGCCGCCAGCGCGCGGAACATCCAGTCCGACTCCTGCGCCGCCTCCGCCACGGCGGACGCCTGCCTGGTCAGCCCGGCCAGCCTGGCGACCAGGAGCAGGACAACGACGGATCCCGCCGCGGCGAGCGGCCGCGTCCAGAGCGGATGGCCAGCCACTGCGTACCCCGTCACCAGCAGCGCGGCCGCGCCCGTCGCGACGAGCGCAGCGATGGTGGCCGGGCTTGACCAGGAGCCGTCGGACCTGACGATCCGCACCAGGCCCGGCGCCGCGGCCAGGGCCGCCAGGGCCGACGTCGCCGCCGGCACGACCGCCAGCAGCACCAGGGCCATGAGGAGGGCGACCTGCGTTCCCAGGCCCGCGACCCGGCCCGGGCCCGCTGTCCGGTCCGCTACGGCCAGCGAGTCGCCGACAGTGACGGCAACGAGCGCGAGCACCGGCAGGAAGGTCAGCCTGAGGCTCCGCACCACGAACCGCAGCAGCAGGCCGAGCGCGATCAGGTCGGCGAGCGGGCGGAGGAGCGCCAGCGCGAACGCGGCCCGCCCGACGTGCGCCTGAAGATAGTCAGGCCCGTAGAGCGTCACCACGAAGATCATGAACAGGGCACCGACCAGCAGGCAGCTGTCGACCGCCATTCCCGGTGTCGTGGCCGCCGGAACGACGCCCCCGTGCTGGCGCAGCAGCCGGCCACCTCTCGGCGCGCCGCCCTCCGCCCCGGGCACGTCCGAGGTGAGCGTCGCGAGGCCGATGACCAGGGCGGGCAAGGCGCCGAGGCTGATCAGGTCCGCCAGCCGCAGCGGCGGCGCTCCCCCGATCAGCCCGCCGAAAGCCTGGTGAACCGTGGCCCCGGCGGCCAGGCAGACCGCGGCTACAGCAAGCCATCGATATCCATTTTTAACGGAGGGTTCGGACTGACTCGACGCGCGACGCAGCCGCACGCACGCCAGCGCGGCAATCAGTGCCCAGGCCGCTGACCACGCCAGCATCGCCCGGCTCACCGCCGGCCTCCCGGCGCGTTCGCTCCGTCCATGACCTCTTGCTCGTCCCCACTCGCAGCTGAGAACCCGGACACGCAGCCGGGCGACAAGCGTCCTGCTACCTCATCTGGTACCGATGTTGCGGCCCGCCGTTGGGTCCTCGCCGACCGTTCCCGGCATACCCGCACCGGTGCGCTCAGCCTGGCACTCCTCTGCAGAAAGCGGCACTGCGGCCTGCGGGAGATGTTGTGCGCAGTGAGCGACTGAGACTGACTCTACGTGCCTGAGGTCACGCTTCGATTGAGGAAAGACGTACGACCGACGACAAACTCCTGAGGACTCGCTCTGAATCCGCCGGCGGCGGCCCGAACCGCCGGGCTATCCCCGCCGCCCCGCGCCGGCCGCCCCGCGCCGGCCGCCCCGCCCCGTTCCGGGGCGGCAGCAACATCGGCGGACCGCTGATGCTGCTATGGCGACATCAAAGGTCCGCCGATGTCGCTGCGTCAGCTCTGGCCGAGCCGGGCCAGGATCAGCTCGCGGACGCTGGCGGCGTCGGCCTGGCCGCCGGTCGCCTTCATGACCGCGCCGACGAGAGCGCCCGCCGCTGCGGTCTTGCCCGCGCGGATCTTGGCGGCGATATCGGGATTGGCGGCGATGGCGTCATCGACGGCCGCGGTGAGCACGCCCGCGTCGGTCACGACGGCAAGGCCGCGAGCCGCGACGACCTCGTCGGGTGAGCCCTCGCCGGCGAGCACGCCGTCGAGCACCTGCCTGGCCAGCTTGTTGTTCAGATCCCCCGAGTCGACCAGGCCGCAGATCCGCGCGACCTGCTCGGGGGAGATGGGCAGCGAGCTAAGTTCCGCGCCCTTGGCGTTGGCCCGCCTGGACAGCTCTCCCAGCCACCAGTTGCGGGCCTGCTCGGGCGAGGCGCCAGCCGCTACGGTCTCGGCGATCAGGTCGAGCGCTCCCGCGTTGATGATGGCGTCCTTGTCGGCGGGCAGGACGTTCCAGCTCAGTTGCTGCCACACACGCACCCGGTGCGCGGCGGGCAGCTCGGGCAGGTCCGCCCTGATCTGCGCCACCCACTCGGGCGGCGGGGCGACCGGGACGAGGTCGGGCTCGGGAAGGTACCGGTAGTCCTGCGCCTCCTCCTTGCTGCGACCCGACGTGGTCGTCCCGGTGCTCTCGTTGAAGTGCCTGGTCTCCTGGATGATCCGGCCGCCCGCGTCGAGCACGCCGGCCTGCCGCTCGATCTCGGTCCGGACCGCGCGCTCCACCGACCGCAGCGAGTTGACGTTCTTGGTCTCGGTCCTCGTGCCCCACTGCGCCGAGCCCGTCGGCGCGATCGAGGTGTTGACGTCGCAGCGCAGCGAGCCCTGCTCCATCCGGACGTCCGACACGTCGAGGGCGCGCATCAGGTCGCGCAGTTCGGCCACGTAGGCCCTGGCCACGTCGGGCGCCAGCGCACCGGTGCCAGGGATCGGCTTGGTCACGACCTCCACCAGCGGGATCCCCGCCCGGTTGTAGTCGACCAGGGAGTACTCGGCCCCGTGGATGCGGCCGGACCCGCCGACGTGCATCGACTTGCCGGTGTCCTCTTCGAGATGCACGCGCTCGATGCCAACCCGCACGGTCGTGCCGCCGACC
The DNA here is from genome assembly GCA_035532775.1 of Streptosporangiaceae bacterium. Taxonomy (GTDB): domain Bacteria; phylum Actinomycetota; class Actinomycetes; order Streptosporangiales; family Streptosporangiaceae; genus Chersky-822. The sequence goes on along the minus strand of DATKQH010000161.1, from coordinate 41,482 downwards.
TCCACATCCAGCCAGCCGTCGGTGCACAGCGGCTCGTCGTACTGCGAGATCTGGTAGTTCTTCGGCATGTCCGGGTAGAAGTAGTTCTTCCTGGCGAACCGGCACCAGGTAGCGATCGAGCAGTTCAGCGCCAGGCCGATCCGGATCGTGTACTCGATCGCCGCTTTGTTGATCACAGGCAGCGAGCCAGGCAAGCCGAGGCAGACCGGGCAGACGGCTGAGTTGGGGTCGGCGCCGAAGACGGTCGGGCAGCCGCAGAACATCTTCGCCGCCGTACTCAGCTCGACGTGCGTCTCGAGCCCGATCACCGGGTCGTACCTGGCGACCGCCTCCTCGAACGGAACCGGGTGGCTGGTCACTGCTGCATCCGTCTGCGTCATCGCCCGGCCTCCGCCGTCGCGCCAGCGTTGTCGATGCCGCTCGCCTCCGCGAGCAGCGGATGACCACGGCGCTGGTCAAGCGCGTTCTCGACCGCGGCGCCCACCCGGTAGAGCCGGTCATCGGCCAGGACCGGCGCCATGATCTGAAGGCCGACCGGCAGCCCGTCCTCCGGCGCCAGGCCGCAGGGCACCGACATCGCCGCGTTGCCCGCCAGGTTGGATGGAATAGTGCACAAGTCGGCCAGGTACATGGCCATGGGATCGTCGGCGCGCTCGCCGATCGGGAAGGCCGTCGTCGGCGTGGCCGGCGAGACCAGGACGTCGACCTGCTCGAACGCGCTGGCGAAGTCGCGCGCGATCAGCGTCCTGACCTGCTGTGCCTTGCCGTAGTAGGCGTCATAGTAGCCGCTGGACAGCGCGTAGGTGCCGAGCATGATCCGGCGCTTGACCTCGGCGCCGAAGCCTGCTGCCCTGGTCTCGCTCATCACCTCTTCGGCGCTGGCCGTGCCGTCGTCCCCGATCCGCAGGCCGTAGCGCATCGCGTCGAACCTGGCCAGGTTCGACGAGCACTCACTCGGCGCGATCAGGTAGTACGCGGGAAGGGCGTAGCCGAAATGCGGGCAGGACACCTCGGTGACCTTGGCGCCGAGCGACTCGAGCAGCTCGACCGCCTCGTTGAACCTGGTGAGCACGCCGCTGGCGTAGCCCTCGCCGCCGAGCTCGGTCACCACGCCGACCCGCAGCCCGGCCACGTCGGCGTTCCGCGCGGCGGCGACAACCGGCGGCACCGGAGCCGCGAGCGAGGTCGAGTCATGCGGATCGTGCCCCGAGATGACCTCGTGCAGCAGCGCGGCGTCGAGCACCGTCCTGGTCAGCGGACCGGGGGTGTCGAGCGAGGACGCGAAGGCGACCAGGCCGTACCTGGACGAGCCGCCGTAGGTCGGCTTGACGCCCACCAGGCCGCAGACCGCGGCGGGCTGGCGGATCGAGCCGCCGGTGTCGGTCCCGATGCCCAGCGGTGCCTGATAGGCGGCGACGGCCGCGGCCGAGCCGCCCGATGACCCTCCTGGCACCCGGCTCAGGTCCCACGGGTTGCGGGACGGCCCGAACGCTGAGTTCTCGGTCGAGGAGCCCATCGCGAACTCGTCCATGTTGGTCTTGCCGAGGATGACTACCCCGGCCGCGCGCAGCCTGGCGGTGATCGTCGCGTCGTACGGCGGCTGCCAGCCAGCCAGGATCTTCGAGCCGCAGGTTGTCGGCATGTCGGTGGTCGTGAAGACGTCCTTGAGCGCAAGCGGCACGCCGGCCAGCGGGCCGAGCGGCTCACCGGCAGTGCGCCGGTCGTCGACCGCGCGGGCGGCGGCCATGGCAACGTCATCGGCCCGGTGCAGGAAGGCGCGCACCTGAACGTCGGTCTGCGCGATCCGCTCCAGATGGGCCCTGGCGAGCTCGACCGCCGATACCTCGCCCGCGGCCACGGCCGCGGCCATCTGCGCCGCGGTCAGCGTGGTCAGGTCGTTTCCGCTGGTCATCGTCAGTCCTCCGTCAGGATCCGGGGAACCCTGAATCGTCCCAGCTCGGCGGCGGGCGCCTGAGCAAGAGCCACGTCAGCACCGAGCGGCGGCACCACGATGTCCTCGCGGAACACATTGGCCAGCTCGGCCGCGTGCGTCATGGGCGGGATGCCGGCGGCGGCGACCTCCTGTACGCGCGCGACCGCGCTGATGATCACGTCGAGCTGGCCCGCGAAGCGCTCAAGCTCGTCGTCGGAGAGCGCCAGCCTGGACAGCCTCGCGAGGTGGGCTACCTCGTCACGGGTTATGGACACCCCGTCATCCTAGAGGCGCCCGGTGGCCCGGCCGAACCCATTACGTTCCCGGCGCGCTCCTCGCGAACGTGCCGGGCGCAACCGAGCCGATCTCGGTCGTCCCGCCGTACGCCTCTGCCGGTACCTGACCAGGCTGGTGATGCCGCTGCACGGCACGCCTGGCTTGATCGGCCTGCTTGCCAGGGACCTGCGTCCCCTCACCGGACCGCGCCTGGCCGCGCGCATGGCGCTCGGCCAGCCACTCCGTGGCCATGATCGCGTTCAGCGGCCGGGCGAAATGCCAGCCCTGCGCACCGTCGCAGCCGATCAGCCTCAGTGCCGTGGCGGTCGCCTCGTTCTCCACCCCCTCGCCGATCGAGCGGATGCCGAGCGACTGGGCGAGCCGGACGAGCGACTTGACCGTCATGCTCTGCTCCCGGCAGCCGGGCAGGCCGGCGACCAGGTCAGGGTCGAGCTTGACCTCGCTGATGCCAAGCCTGGTGAGCTGGGCCAGCGAGGAGTATCCCGTGCCGAAGTCGTCCAGGCTTACCCCCACCCCAAGCTCGACGAGTTCGGTGACGGTAGCCGCGGCCCGAGTCGGCTTGCCGGCCAGCACCTGCTCGTTGATGTCGAGCCTGAGCGCGTCCGGCGGCAGCCCGTGCCGCTTCAGCGCCTGCCGGATCATGTCGGTGAGGTGGATGCTCAGCAGGTCTCTGGCCGGAAGGTTGACGCATACCTGGACCGGCAGGTTGTCGGCCCACCATCTGGCCGTCTGGCCAAGCGCCTTGTCGATGACCTGTTCGGTGAGCTCGGTGATCAGGTGAGACTGCTCGGCGAGCCCGACGAACTCGGCGGCGGCCAGCACGCCGCGACGCGGGTGCGGCCAGCGAGCAAGCGCCTCCATCCCGATCGTCTTGCCGTCGGCCAGCCGTATCTTGGGCTGGAAGTACAGCTCGATCTCCCCGCGCAGGACCGCGGTGCGCAGGTCACTGGCGAGCGCGAGCCGCTCTGCCGAGTTGCGGTCCGCCTCGGCCACGTACCGCTCGATCCCGCTATGCCGCTCCTTCGCCAGGTACATGGCGACATCAGCACGCTGCATCAGCTGGTCAAAGCTGTCGGCGTCGTCGGGATAGATAGCTATCCCGACGCTCGCCTCCACCTGGAACGTCATAGCCTCGAGCCGGACCGGCTCGGCCAGGGCGGCCCGCAGCCGCGAGGCGACCTCACGTGCCGCGGCGGCCTCCTTGACCGAGGGCAGCAGCACGGCGAACTCGTCACCGCCGAGGCGGGCCACGACATCGCCGGGCCGGACACTGTGCGAGAGGCGATGCGCCACGATCTGCAGCAGCCGGTCCCCGACGGCGTGACCAAGCGTGTCGTTGACCTGCTTGAGGCCGGTGGACCTGTCGAGGTCGATCAGCAGGAACCCTGCTCTGGTGCCCGTGAGGCTGGCGCTGGCGAGCGCTTCGTTGCTCCGCCTGGCGAGCAGCTTGCGGTTGAGCAGACCGGTCAGCTCGTCGTGGTTCGCCTGGTGCTCACGTTGCGCCGACTTCGCGGCGTTGAAGTAGATGGCGACGAGCGGGAAGGCGAAGAGTGCGACGATGACCGCCGATCCGCTCCGCATCGCCAGCACGAGGAGCGGGGCCGTTGCGAACAAGACGAAGTGAACCGCGGCCTGGTAGGGCAGCTTCGCCCGGATCACCGACCTCACCGGCATGCGGGCGCTCAGCGAGATCGCGCAGGTCACCAGGAAGAAATTGACCACGAAGTAGGCCAGGCCGGCCAGCAGCAGGTCCAGCAGAATCCGGTTAGTAGCGGGAATCAGCGGGTGCAGCCGCGAGGGGCTGACCCCGCGCAGCCAGAGCACCAGCTGGGCCGCGGCCAGGCTGAGGCTGAGCTGAGCGGCGTTGAAGACCACCCGGTGCGGCGAGTTGCGCGCCAGGCCGACGACAAGGATCGACGCCGCCCTGAGCAGCACGGCGATCGGGAAGCCCCAGAACAGCAGCGCTGCCACGGTGATCGTGCGCGAGACCGCCGTAGAATCGGACCCCGACTGGCCAGGGGTGGCGACCCGCCAGATCTCGCCGGTGACGACCATCCCCGCGATCACCCAGAACATCGGGTAGAGGGCCAGATGCGGCAGGTCCCTCAGGTCTGCCGCGGAAAGGCCAAGTATCACCGCGCCGGCGATCGACACCGCGGTGATGTAGATCCACGGCGGAGAGCCGAAACGCGGGACGACGTCACGCGTATCGTTCGGGTTCCTCATAGCGTCCTCACGGGCCGCCGGTCAACCGGGGGGGTGCCGGTTCGTGGATCTCTGTCAGGCAGCGTAGCTGTGAAACCACACTTGACGAAGCCATACGCATACTATCTGTTACTAGGCGCCTTGTCGTAGTTAACTGACTACACATTGCGAAGCTTCCTGGTAGATATACAAGCGGGAATATTGTCCGGTGCCACGAGCCCCGCCTGCTACCCGCAAGACGCGGCCTCAGTCGCCGCCTGCGGCCCCTCGGCGAGCAGTACCTGCAGACCGGCCTCGTCGAGCACGGGCACCCCGAGAGATTCCGCCTTGTCCAGCTTCGATCCCGGGCTGTCGCCGGCCACCACGAAACTGGTCTTCTTCGACACCGAACCCGACACCTTTCCTCCGCGCTGCTGAATAGCCTCCGCCGCTTCGTCCCTGGTGTAGCCGGAAAGGCTGCCGGTGAGTACGACGGTCACGCCGACCAGCGGGCCGCCGCCCGGCTGGCCGCCTTCGCCGAGGCTGAATCCGGCAAAGTCCGGATCGGCGAGCATGACCCCAGCGTCCCGCCATTTGGCCACGATCGCCTGATGCCAATCCACGGCGAACCAGTCGATGATGGAGCCGGCGATGGTCGGGCCCACCTCGTCGACGAGCATCAGCGTCTCCGCGGGCGCCGCGGCGATCGCGTCAACCGAGCCGAAGGCGGCGGCGAGCGCCCTGGCCGCCGTCGGGCCGACGTGCCTGATCGACAGGGCCACCAGAACCCGCCAGAGCGGGCGGTTCCTGGCCTCGTCCAGATTGCGGAGCAGGCTCGTCGCGTTCGCGGTCAGCTCGCCGCCGATGGTGACGAAGAACGGGCACTGCGCCAGCCCGTCGGCGGTCAGCGAGAACAGGTCACCCTCGTCGGTGACGAGCCCGGCGGCAAGCAGCGCGGCGGCGGCCTCGTAGCCAAGCACCTCGATATCGAAGGCTCCCCGGCCCGCCAGGTGGAACAGCCGCTCGCGCAGCTGTGCCGGGCACGACCTGGTGTTGGGGCAGCGCCAGTCGACCTCGCTGGCCTCCCTGGCCAGCGGCGTACCGCAGCTGGGGCAGGCTGTCGGGAAGACGAAGGCACGCTCTTCCCCTGACCGCAGGTCGAGCACCGGCCCCACCACCTCGGGGATGACGTCGCCGGCCTTGCGCAGCACGACCATGTCGCCGATCAGGACGCCCTTGCGGGCGATCTCGTCCTCGTTGTGCAAGGTCGCGCGCTCGACCGTCGACCCGCTCACCTTGACCGGCGTCATCACGGCGAACGGGGTGACCCGGCCCGTCCTGCCGACGTTCACCCTGATGTCGAGCAGCCGGGTGGTGACCTCTTCTGGCGGGTACTTGTAGGCGATCGCCCACCGCGGAGCCCGGCTGGTGAAGCCGAGCCGTTCCTGGACGGCGATCGGGTCCAGCTTGACCACGACGCCGTCGATCTCGTAGGGCGGGTCGTGCCGGTGCTCGGCGTAGTGGCTGATGTAGTCCCGCACCCCGTCGATGTCCTCGACGACCCGGTAGAGGTCGCTGACCAGCAGGCCCCACTCGCGCAGCTGGTCGTACCACCCCGACTGGCTGGTCGGCCGGTCCTGCTTCTCCCCGTCGATAGCCCCGACACCATGCAGGATCAGGCCCAGCGGCCTGCTCGCGGTAACCGCCGGATCCTTCTGCCGCAGCGACCCTGCCGCGGTGTTCCGCGGGTTCACGAACGGCGGCTTGCCTGCCTGGGCCTGCCGCTCGTTCAGCTCGTGAAAGGCCTCGACCGGCAGGAACACCTCGCCCCTGACCTCGAGCGTGGCTGGCCAGCCTGAGCCGCGCAGGCGGGCCGGAGCAGCGACGATCGTGCGGACGTTCGCCGTCACGTCCTCGCCGGTCACCCCGTCTCCCCGGGTCGCGGCCCGCGCCAGGGAGCCGTTGCGGTAGACGAGGTCGACCGCGAGACCGTCGATCTTGAGCTCGCACAGGAACGGGCCGGTCCCGCCGAGTCGCTCGGCTCTGGCGAACCAGCTGTCGAGCTCGGCGGCGGAGAACGCGTTGTCCAGGCTGAACAGCCGCTCGAGGTGGCGGACCGGCGCGAAGCCGACCGAGACGACGTCGCCGACCTTCTGCGTCGGCGAGTCCGGCGTGCGCAGTTCGGGATACTCCTCCTCCAGCGTGCGCAGCTCGCGCATCAGCGAGTCGTATTCGGCATCCGAGATCACCGGGGAATCGAGCACGTGGTAGCGGTAGTTGTGCTCGGCGACCTGGTCGGCTAGGTCGGCGTGCCGGTGCCTGGCCTGATCGTCGGCCTGACTGACCTCGGCAGTACCCTCGTCCGCGCCACCCTCGGTGGGCCCCGCCTCGGTGAGACCCGCATCGGTGAGACCCGCATCGGTGAGGCCCGCCTCGGTGAGCCTGGCCTCGGTAAGCTCGGTCTCCTCCGGTCTCGTCAAGGCGCTCCCTCCTCGATCAGTTCAGGTATCAGCCTGGCCGCCGACTGGCACTGCGCGAGCACGGCCCGGGCCCGATCCGGCGACGCGCCGGCCAGCCCGCACGCCGGCGTCACGACGACCTGCTCGGTCAGCGTGACCAGCGGGAGCCCGATCCGCCGCCAGAGCGAGATAATCGCGACCGCCGTCTCCCGCGCCGCGCCTTCCCCGCGGCCCCGGCCGGCATCGACCGCCCCTGCATGGAGCGGCTGGACGGTCCCGATGGCAATGCCGAGCCCGGCCTCGGCCACCTCGCCGAGGGCGTCCTCGTCCCGGCGCAGAAGCAGGCTCAGGTCGAAGGAGACGGCACTGGCGCCAGCGCTCGCCAGGCACCCGAAGGGCACATCCGGCGCACAGCAGTGGACCACAGTCGGCGCTTGCGCGGCATCGAGCACCGCGCGAAGGCCGTCGGCGGCGACCAGCATGTCGACGGGGGATAGCCTGCGCAGGCCGCTGGCACTCGGCACCGCGCCGGCCAGCACGTGGGGCAGGCTCGACTCGTCGAACTGGACAACGATTTTCGCGCCGGGCAGCCGGCGACGAACTGCATCGACATGATTCGCCACACCCTCGGCCAGCGAGGCCGTGAGGTCGGCACGTGCCCCCTGGTCGGCGAGAACCGGCTCGATGCTGCGGGTCAGTTCCAGGGCCGCGGCGAGCGTCCACGGCCCGGCAAGCTGGATCTTGAAGGCTCCGTCGTAGCCGCTGGCCGCCGCCTCCATCGCATCGAGGTCAGCCTCAAGCAGCCCGCTGGCCCGGCCGAGATCGCGGCCCCGCCGTTCGGCGAGCCGCCAGCCACGCGCGGTGGTCTCGGCCGGCATGTCGACCAGCAGCGCGGCGGTGCGACCGACGAGGTCGGCGCCCGGGCCGCGGCCCGGAAGCTCAGGCAGATGCGGCAGGTTGGGCAGTTCGCCGAGTACGACCCTGACTGCCTCGTCCGGACTGGTGCCCGGCATCGAGCCCACGCCCGTCGCACTCTGCGCAGGCCAGGGAAACGGCTGCACGTCACGGCTCACCGGCACATCCTAGCGATCAGCTCCGTCACCGCCCGCCAGCCGACCGCCCGGCCCGCCAGCCGACCGCCCGGCCCGCCAGCCGAGCGCCTGCCAGTTGCCCGCCCGCCCCGCCAGTAAAAGCCGCGAAACGATCGTGATCATGACTGAAACGTGCGGTAAGCGGGGCTGACGGGCCTCAGCCTCGTGCTGAGACGGATCCCAGGGCCGTTTCCGAGATCGTCCCCGAGCCGAGGACAGTGTCGCCGTCGTACAGCACCGCGGCCTGGCCGCTGGCGACGCCGCGGGCGGGGCTGTGCAGCCTGATCCGCAGCGACCCGCCCTCAAGCCAGCAGGTCGCGGGGAACGTCTCACCGTGCGCGCGCAACTGGACCGTGGCCTCAATCGGCTCAGTGGGGGGCATCCGGCCCGACCACACCAGCCTGACGGCGATGATGTCGTCGACGTCGAGCAGCTTGGCCGGCCCCACCCGGACCGTTCCGGAGACCGGCTCGATCTCGAGCACGTACCGTGGCCTGCCGTCCGGCGCCGGGCTGTCGATCCGCAGGCCGCGGCGCTGCCCGACCGTGAAGCCATAGCTGCCCTGGTGACTGCCGACCACCTGGCCGTCGTGATCCACGATCGGCCCCGGGGCCGAGCCGAGCCTGCTCTCCAGGAAGCCCCGCGTGTCACCGCCGGCGATGAAGCAGATGTCGTGGCTGTCCGGCTTGTCGGCCACCGCGAGACCGCGGCGCGCCGCCTCCGCGCGCACCTGCTCCTTGGTGCTGTCACCGAGCGGGAACATGGCCCGGCTCAGCTGGCCGGCGGTCAGCACGCCGAGTACGTAGGACTGGTCCTTGGCCAGATCGACGCTGCGCGCCAGGCGAACCTGGCCAGCCGGCCTGCCAGCCGCGTCGCCGCCAGCCCGGCTGCCCCCGCCCGGCCCGAGCCTGGCGTGGTGGCCGGTGCACACGGCGTCGAAGCCGAGCGCGACCGCGCGGTCGAGCACCGCCGCGAACTTGATCTTCTCGTTGCACCGCAGGCACGGGTTCGGCGTGTTGCCGCGCGCGTACTCGGCGACGAAGTCGTCCACGACATCGGCGGCGAACCGCTCGGCCATGTCCCAGACGTAGAACGGGATGCCGATCACGTCGGCGGCCCGCCTAGCGTCCCTGGCGTCCTCCAAGGTGCAGCAGCCGCGGGCGCCTGTCCGGTACGAGCGCGGGTTGGCCGACAGCGCCAGGTGCACGCCGGTGACCTCATGGCCCGCGTCGGCCGCCCTGGCCGCGGCGACAGCCGAGTCGACGCCGCCTGACATGGCGGCCAGCACGCGCAGGGCAGTCACGACGCCGCTGCCGCGGCGATCTGGCCGGCCGGCTGCGTACCCGTCGGCGGCGACGCCTGCCTGCCCGCTCGCCGCGCCCGCTCCACGACCTCGCCGAGGGCCGCCCCGAGCGTGTCCACGTCGGCCTGCGTGCTGGTCCGGCCGAACGTGAACCGCAGCGACCCCCTGGCCCTTGACTTGTCCGCCCCCATCGCGAGCAGCACGTGACTCGGCTGGGCGACTCCCGCTGTGCAGGCCGACCCGGTCGAGCAGGCAACGCCCTTGGCGTCGAGCAGCATCAGGAGGGCATCGCCCTCGCAGCCGGGGAACGAGAAGTGCGCGTTGCCGGGCAGCCGGTGCTGACCAGGAGCCGGTCCGTTCAGGATCGCGTCGGGCACGACGCTGCGAACTCGATCTACCAGGGTGTCACGCAGCCGCCCGATCCGCGCCGCGTGCTCGTCCCTGCGCGCGGTGGCGTGCTCGACGGCAACGGCGAAGGCCCTGATGGCCGCAGTATCCAGGGTCCCGGACCTGACATCGCGCTCCTGGCCGCCGCCGTGCAGCACCGGCACCGGGTCCACCCCCCTGGCCAGCAGCAGGGCCCCGGCCCCGACCGGTCCGCCGATCTTGTGCCCGGTGACCGTCAGTGCTGTCGCGCCGCTGGCGGCCAGGCTCACGGGAAGCTGCCCGGCGGCCTGAACGGCATCGCTGTGGAACGGGATGCCGTGCTCGCTCGCCACCGCGGCCAGGTCGGCGACCGGCTGGACGGCGCCGACTTCGTTGTTCGCCCACATCACGCTGACGAGGGCGACGCTGTCAGGGTCACGCTCGATCGCGGCAACGAGCACGTCCGGGCTGAGCCTGCCGGAGCTGTCGACGGGAAGCCACTCGACCCCGGCATTCTGGTGCTCGCCGAGCCACTGCACGGAGTCAAGCACCGCATGATGCTCGATCGCCGTCGCCAGCACCCGCCGCCGCGGGTGCGGGCCGGCCTGGCGGGCCCAGAACAGCCCCTTGACGGCGAGGTTGTCAGCTTCGGTACCGCCGCTGGTGAAGACAACCTCACTGGGCCGCGCGCCGAACGCCTGCGCGATCTGCTCACGCGATTCCTCGACCACCCGGCGGGCCCGGCGGCCGGCGTTGTGCAGCGAGGACGCATTCCCGGTGTGAGCTAGTTCCTCCACCATCGCCGCGAGCGCCTCCGGCAGCATCGGCGTGGTCGCGGCATGATCGAGATAGACCAGCGTCCCGGAAGCTAGGCGGTCAGGGGCCTTGTGACGATCGCCGGCGGATTCGAGGTTCACCATGGTGATTCCAGCCTAACGGGAACTTAAGGCCGTAAGGCCCGGCAGACAACCTTCCCGGCACCGGCTCAGGCGGACCGCTTCTCGATCTCCTCGACAAGCTGCGGCACGACCTTGAACAGGTCCCCCACCACGCCGAAGTCGGCGAGCTCGAAGATCGGCGCTTCGGGGTCCTTGTTGACCACCATGATCGTCTTCGAGGTCTGCATGCCGGCCCGGTGCTGGATCGCGCCGGAAATCCCGACAGCGACGTAGAGCTGCGGCGACACGGTCTTGCCGGTCTGGCCGACCTGGAACTGGTGCGGATACCAGCCCGCGTCGGTGACCGCGCGGGACGCGCCGACCGCGGCACCGAGCGAGTCAGCGAGCTTCTCGATCAGCGCCATGTTGTCGGCGGAGCCGACACCGCGGCCGCCGGATACGACGATGGATGCCTCTGTCAGCTCCGGCCGGGCGCCGCGCTGCTGCACGACGCGCTCGGTGATCTTCGCCTGCTTCGCCCCGTCGCTCACCGTGATGCTCACCGGCTCGACCAGCGGGTCAGCCGGGGCAGCTTCCGGCGTGATCGCGTTCGGCCGGACGGCGATGATCGGCGTACCGGACCGGACGCGGGAACGGACATTGATCGCGCCGCCGAAGATCACCTGCTCGGCATCGAGGTCGTCGCCGAGGCCGACGACGTCGGTCAGGATCCCCGAGCCGATCTTGACCGCGAGCCGCCCGGCTACCTCACGGCCCTCGGCCGTGCTCGGCACCAGCACCGCCGCTGGCGACGCCTGCTTGACCAGCTCGGCGAGCAGCTCAGCCTTCGGCGCGACCAGGTAGTCGTCGTAGTCGGGATCCGCGGCCACATAGACCTTCGCGGCGCCGAACTCGGCCAGCCTGGCCTGTGCCGCCTCGGCACCAGGACCGGTCCAGACGACGGCAGGCTCGCCGAACCTGCGCGCGAGCGTCACAAGCTCGAGGGTGACCTTCTTGACGGTCTCGCCATCGTGCTCAGCCAGTACGAGGATCTCAGCCATTGTCGGGAGCCCCTTCGCCCTTCAGCCCGTGGTGGATCAGATTGAGTCGGTTCAGATGAACTTGCGCGCGGTGAGGAACTCGGCGGCCTTGCCGCCGCCGTCACCCTCGTCGGTCACGACCGTGCCGGCCTGCCGCGGCGGGCGCTTGTCCCAGCTCGTTACCTCGCTCGCGGCGTTGGCCAGGCCCACAGCCGTGGCGTCGACGCCGGCGTCGGCCAGGCTCATGGTCTGCACGGGCTTCTTCTTCGCCGCCATGATGCCCTTGAACGACGGGTAACGAGGCTCGTTGATCTTCTCGACCACGCTGAGCACGGCCGGCAGCGTCGCCACCACGGTGTCGTAGCCGTAGTCGGCCAGCCGGCTGATGGTGATGGCCGTCCCGTCGATCTCCACCTTGCTCGCGTAGGACAGCTGCGGCACGCCGAGCCGCTCGGACAGCATCGCGGGGAGCACCCCGGTCCGCGCGTCGGTCGACTCGGAGCCGAGGATGACCAGGTCGAAGCCGATCTGGCCGAGTACGGCGGCCAGCGCGCCCGAGGTACCGAGCACGTCGGAGCCCGCCAGCGCGTCGTCGACCAGGTGCACGGCCTTGTCCGCGCCCATCGACAGCGCCTTGCGGATCGACTGGGTGGTGCGCTCGGGACCCATCGACAAGATGGTCACCTCGCCGCCGTGCGCCTCGGCAAGCCGAAGGCCCTCCTCGATCGCGAACTCGTCAAGCTCGTTGATCACGGCATCGGCCGCGTCCCGGTCGAGCGTGGAGTCCGACTCCTTAAGGGTGCGCTCTGACCACGTGTCGGGAACCTGCTTCACGCAGACGACGATGTTCATGACCGGCGGCCGACCTCCCTGTCTGTGCTAGCCCGCGCAGGACTTGCATCCCCGCTGTTGCCAACCCGGGCAGTGCAAGCCTGCCAAACGGGGCAAGCGACCCGTATCCCGGGGCCTGGCATGGCGCCCATCAATATGTTACTCACTAGTAGCATGCGGTGTGTCTCAGACCTGCCGCTCAGCCAGGCTGACCACGTTGGAGAGCAGCATCGCCCTCGTCATCGGACCCACGCCGCCGGGCACCTTGGCCAGGTAGCCCGCGACGTCAGCGACCTCGGGATGCACGTCACCGGCCAGGCCCGCGTCGGTCCTGGTAATGCCGACGTCGAGTACCGCCGCACCCGGCCTGACCATGTCGGGGGTGACGAGTCGCGGCTTGCCAGCGGCGGCTACCACGATATCCGCGTTGACCGTATGGGCTTTCAGGTCGTCGGTCCCGGTGTGACAGAGGGTTACGGTAGCATTCTCGCTGCGCCTGGTGAGCAGCAGCCCGAGCGGCCTGCCTACGGTGACGCCGCGGCCGATGACCGTCACGTTGGCTCCCGCGATCGGCACCTGATACCGGCGCAGCAGCTCGACGATCCCCAGCGGCGTGCAGGGCAGCGGGGCGGGCTCGCCGAGCACCAGCCTGCCGAGATTCATCGGGTGCAGGCCGTCGGCGTCCTTGGCCGGGTCCATCAGCTCGAGCACCGGCTGGCTGCGCAGGCCGGCGGGCAGCGGCAGCTGCACGATGAACCCGGTGCACGCGGGATCGGCGTTGAGCTCGGCGACCACATCCTCCACCTGCTGCTGGCTGGCGGTCGCCGACAGGTCGCGCCGGATGCTGGCGATCCCGACCTGCGCGCTGTCCTTGTGCTTGCCGGCCACGTAGACGGCACTGCCCGGGTCGTCGCCGACGAGGACGGTGGCCAGGCCCGGAACGATGCCCCGGGCCTGGAGCGCGGCGACCCGCTCGGTGAGGTCGGAGCGGATGGCAGCCGCCGTCGCCTTGCCATCCAGGATGATCGCGGTCACCGGCTCATTCTGGCCGGCCACCGTCCGGCACGCGACTCAGCCCTGTCAGTGCCAGAAATGGCGGACGCCGGTGACGTACAGGCTGATGCCAGCCTCGTTCGCGGCCGCGATCACCTCCTCGTCGCGGACCGAGCCGCCCGGCTCGGCAACGGCGCGCACGCCGGCCTCGGCCAGCACCAGCAGGCCGTCGGCGAACGGGAAATACGCGTCGCTAGCCGCCACCGACCCGGCCGCCCGGCCGCCCGCCCGCGCGACCGCGAGCCTCGCGGCGTCGACCCGGTTGACCTGGCCCATGCCGATCCCGACCGACGCGAGTCCCGAGGCGAGCAGGATCGCGTTGGACTTGACGCTGCGGCATGCCCGCCAGGCGAACTCCAGGTCGGTGAGCACGTCGTCGCTGACTGCCGGGCCGGCGGCCAGCCGCCAGCCCGCCGCGCGATCGCCCGGCTCGGTCGCCGTGTCGATGTCCTGCAGGAGCAGCCCGCCGCCGACCCGCCGCCACTCGATATCCGGCGCTCCGCTCGCGGCCGAGCCGGCCGAGGCAGCCGAGCCAGCCAGGCCGCCGGGCTGGCCGGCCAGCGGCGCGCAGCGGAGCAGCCGCTGGTTCTTCTTCCTGGTCAGGATCGGCAGGGCGGCGGGGTCGTAGCCGGGCGCGACGATCACCTCGGTGAAGATCTCGGCGATCTGGCCTGCGAGCTCGGCCGTGACCGGCCGGTTCGCCGCGATCACGCCGCCGAACGCGGAGACCGGGTCGCACGCGTGGGCCTTACGGTGCGCGTCGGCTATGTCCGCGCCAAGCGCGATGCCGCATGGATTGGAATGCTTCATGATGGCAACGCAGGGCTCGGCGAACTCGCCGACCGTACGCCAGGCCGCGTCCGCGTCGACGTAGTTGTTGTACGACATCGCCTTGCCGTGCAGCAGTTCGGCGGTGGCTACCCCGCCGGTGCCCTGCTCCCCGGCCGTGACGTACAGGGCGGCGCGCTGGTGCGGGTTCTCGCCGTACCGCAGCACCGAACGCCGGTGCCAGACGGCCGCCGTCAGATCTGGCCAGCCGGATTCGCGGGCGACCTCGTCCGGCGCGCAGGCCGACGCGAACCAGGACGCGACCGCGGCGTCGTAGCTGGCCGTATGCGCGAACGCCTCGGCTGCGAGCCTGCGCCGCTGCTCGAGCGTGAACCCCCCTGCCGCGATCGCGGCCTCGATCCGGTCGTAGGTGTCGGGGCTGGTCACGACGGCGACGTTGGCGTGGTTCTTCGCCGCCGCCCTGACCATCGCGGGGCCGCCGATATCGATCTGCTCCACGCACTCCTGCTCGCTGGCGCCGCTGGCCACGGTCTGCGTGAACGGGTACAGATTCGACACCAGCAGCTGGAACGGGGCGATCTGAAGCTGATCGAGCTGCGCGGCGTGATCGGGATCACCGACGTCGGCCAGCAGACCAGCATGGATGGCCGGGTGGAGCGTCTTGACCCGGCCACCGAGACACTCGGGGAAACCGGTCACCGACTCGACCGGCGTGACGGGAACCCCGGCCGCCCTGATCGCCGCTGCCGTACTGCCGGTCGACACGATCTCGATCCCGGCCTGGTGCAGGACGCGGGCCAGCCAGTCAAGACCGGTCTTGTCGTACACGCTGATGATCGCCCTGGCGATGGCCACCTTGCTCACGGCCGCGATTCCCCCGATCATCCGATGCTGACCGTGCGGCCGCTGACCGACCAGCCATCGCGCAGCATCGCGATGATGGTCGTCGCGAGCAGGGCTCGCTCAGCGGACTTGATCCGCCCGGTGAGCGTCTCTTCGTCGTCGTCGTCGTGCACGGGTACCGCCTCCTGGGCGATGACGGGTCCGCTGTCCAGTCCCGCGTCGACGAGGAACACCGTGCAGCCCGTCACCTTCACCCCGTAGGCCAGCGCGTCACGGACCCCGTGCATGCCGGGAAAGGAAGGTAGCAGCGCAGGATGGGAGTTGATGCACCGGCCGGAGAACTCGCCGAGGAATCGCGGGCCGAACAGCTTCATGAACCCGGCCGAGACGATCAGGTCCGGCCGGAAGCCGGCGCACGCCTCCGTCAGCGCCTCGTCCCAGGCGGCGCGGTCCTGGTAATCCGTCACCCGGCAGATGAAGGTATCGATCCCGGCCGCCTCCGCGCGGCTCACCGCCTTGGTGCCGTGCCGGTCGGCTCCGACCGCGACGACCTGCGGCCCGGTCGGGTCAGTCGCGCACGCGTCGATCAGATGCTGCAGCAACGTCCCCTCGCCAGATGCCAGCACAACCAGGCGTGACCGCATGAGGCCACCCTAGACGGGTGGTGGCGGGCCTTGCCGGGTGGCAGGCGTGTCCCGGCGGCACGGGACCAGCGTAATCTTGGCGGGCCGGCTGAGCTAGCTAGCGGCCCGGGCGTACTCGTCGCCGGGTAGGGCACACCGGCAGGTAATGATGAAATAGGACTCAGCGCACGTAGCAGTTCGCGATGACCGGAGGAACGGCACTGCCCGCCGACATCAGCCCGCCACCAGCGCCGGGCGACCACGACCAGCAAGACGCCGCCGGCCAGCCCGCCGAAACGGGCCGGCCCGCGGGGACTGGCCAGCCCGCCGAGGCCGGCCAGCAGCGCGCCCCGAGCCAGCCTGCCGAAACGGGCCGGCCCGAATCCCGCGGGATGCCCAGGATCTTCTTTGCCGACGAGCCCGACCAGCAGCACAAGTTCGTCGGACGACCCTACGGGCAGCCGCCGGGACTCGGGCAGCCGCCGGGGCTCGGCCAGCCCGCTGGACTGGGCCAGGCCGCGGGCCGGGGCCAGCTGCCAGGTCTCGGTCAGCCCGCGCAGCAGCCCGGCGGACAGCGAGCTACCAGGCAGCGGCCCCAGCGACCGCGCCCGACCCGGCCCCCGGAGCGCGAACTGCGGCACCGGGCGATCGCATCGCTGATCCTCAGCGTGCTCAGCCTGGTCGCATTGCTCGGACTCGGCGGTGACCTGCATCGCGGCGTTTACCTGCTGATCTTCAGCGCCGTCATCGGGATCGCGGGATGCGTGATCGGCATCACCGCCGTGCGCAAGGCCAGGAAGACAGGCTCGTACCGGCCGCGCGGCGCCATCGGCGGCATCGTGCTCGGCGCCATCGCCGCCCTGCTGTCGATCCCGATCCTCGCGACCTACCTGGCCTTCCCGAGTCAGGTGGACAACTACGTCACGTGCCTGAGCCACGCACGATCATCCGGCGCCCAGCACAGCTGCATGGACAGGTTCTACCGGTCCATCCACCTGGGCTCAGCCGGACCCACCAGCGGCGCCTCCCGGCTCGCCAGCGGCGCCCCCGGGCTCACCAGCTCCCCTGGGCTCATGCACGGCACACCGGCCAGACCAGGCTCAGGGCAGCGCGGATGGTCCGCCTGAGCGTTTACCGGCCGGCGCTCCGTCCTGATCCTCAGCCCACCTGTCCAGGTAGATGACATGCCCACTGGCGTCGGCATCGGCGCCGGGCCACGGACCGGCGTCACGTGGCCAGTTGCCTGCGCTGCCTGGCCTGGCGCCGGCTCTGGCCGGCGGTGCCGCCGCTGGCTCTGTCACATACCTCCTGCGCACGGACCACCAGTTGGCCGCTCCCGCGGCAACGGCGGCCGCGATCCCGACCTCCAGAGCGGCGACCAGAGTCACCTGCCAGGCTGACGGACCGACGGCCGCCATCCTGCCGTTGCCGAGCGGGCCGCCAGCGAAGGCCGAGCCGATCCCGAGCACGATCCCGGTCAGAAGGCCGCAGCAGAACCCCCTGACCGGAGCGGATTCGAGCACGGCGGTCGGTGCCAGCCGAGCGACCACGAGGCCGCCGACCGCCCCGGCGAGGTAGGGAAACGCCAGCATCGCGGCGGCAAGCCAGCCAGGTCCCGAGCCATGCGTGCCCGTCGGCAGAGCCGCGAGAAGCGGGAACGCGGGCATCTGGCCGAGCACAGACCCGGTCGGGGCGGCAACCGTGCCCGCGCCGACGGCGAATCCGGGCCCGAGCATGTAGGCGATGGCCCACAGGACGGCGTTCGGCAGGTACGCGAGCTGGGCCAGGAGCAGCAGCCCGGCGCCGACGACACCGGGATCGAGCAGCCGGTAGACCTCGCCGAACCTGTGCACGTCACCGGCGAGCGCCAGCGCGGTGGCCATCGCGCCAGCGGCGGCAAGGACGGCCAGCGAACTCGCCGAGCCCGCCAGCACCGACCCCATCCTCGCGGACATCAGCGAGCCGAGCTGAGCCCACGGCGCCAGAGCACGGGCCGCGCCGAAGCTGGCGGCGACGAGCGCGATCACGAAGGACGCCAGCAGCGCCTGCGGCACCGACGCGGCAGCCAGAGCCGACCGGCTGCAGACGGCGAGCGCCCCGGCCAGCGCGGCGTAGGGCACGGCCACCGCGAGCCCGGCCGCGAGCACCTGCCTCAGCTCCGTGACGCTGTGCCCGCGGACCACTGAGCGACCGGCCCGCCAGAGCAGCGCGCCAGGAAGCGCCACCAGGCCCAGCGGCAGCATGCCAATCCGGCCCGCCCCGCTGACCTGCACCGCGACATGATGACCGACCAGCCACAGCACCGCAGCGGTGCGCACAACGCCGATCAGGCTCAGCCCGGGGTGGGGTGCGGCGATCCAGCCGGCGAGCACCAGGATGGTCAGCACGGCCAGGCCGATTCCCGCGGCTGCGCAGGCTGCCGAGGCACCAGCGGCGAGCAGCCTTCTGGTCCCGTCTGGCCGGCCGCTTCCTTGCGGGTCCGGACGGCCCTGGCCCGCGGGTCGGGCACCGAGGGCAGATGTCGTCACAAGACCCAACCCTCGCAATCTCCGACGCACTCCCGGCGGAGGCGCGCCGGACCGAGGTCCGGGTACTGGTGCGGCGGCGGCCGTCCAGCGGGCCGGCCAGGGCTGGCCTGGAGCCTCAGCGAGCCTGCATGAGCTCCCTGACCAGCCGGGCGGTCTCGCTCGGGGTACGGCCGACCTTGACGCCCACCTTCTCGAGCGCTTCCTTCTTCGCCTGCGCCGTTCCCGCCGAACCGGAGATGATCGCTCCCGCGTGCCCCATGGTCTTGCCTTCAGGCGCGGTGAACCCGGCGACGTACGCGACCACTGGCTTGGTCACGTTGGCGTCGATGTAGGCGGCCGCGCGCTCCTCCGCGTCACCGCCGATCTCGCCGATCATCACGACCGCGTCGGTCTCGGGATCGTCCTGGAAGGCCTGGAGGCAGTCGATGTGCGTGGTCCCGATGATGGGGTCGCCACCGATCCCGACCGCCGTGGAGAAG
This sequence comes from Streptosporangiaceae bacterium, assembly GCA_035532775.1. Lineage (GTDB taxonomy): Bacteria > Actinomycetota > Actinomycetes > Streptosporangiales > Streptosporangiaceae > Chersky-822. Next base: position 22,785 of record DATKQH010000161.1, on the reverse strand, counting down.
CCGATGTCACGCAGCTCGTACATCATCTGATAGGTCAGCGTTCCCGACTTGGAGACCAGCCCGATCCGGCCCTGCGTGGTAATGTCGGCCGGGATGATGCCGGCGTTGGACTTGCCAGGCGAGGCGACGCCAGGGCAGTTCGGTCCGACGATGCGGGTCACGTTGCCGCGCGAGCCCGCGTGCGCCCAGAAGACAGCGGTGTCGTGCACGGGGATGCCCTCGGTAATTACGATGACCAGGGGAATCGCCGCGTCGACGGCCTCGATCACCGCGTCCTTGGTCCCGGCGGGCGGCACGAACACCACCGACACGTCGGCGCCGGTCTCTGCCATCGCCTCGCCGACGGCGCCGAACACCGGCACGCTGGTGCCACCGAGGTCGACCGACTGGCCCGCCTTGCGCGGGTTGGTGCCGCCGACCACGTTCGCACCGGCCGCGATCATCCGCGCGCCGTGCTTGCGGCCCTCCGAGCCCGTGATGCCCTGGACGATGACCCGGCTCTGCGCAGTCAGGAAGATCGCCATCTCATGCTCCTGTCGCGGCCAGGCTGGCCAGCTCAGCGGCGCGCCGCGCCGCGTCGTCCATCGTCTCTACCTGTTCAACCACCGCGATGTGCGCCTCGGTCAGGATCCGGCGGCCTTCCGCGGCGTTGTTGCCGTCCAGCCGGACCACGATCGGGTGGCGCACCTCCTCGCCGCGCTCGGCGAGGATGCCGATCGCGCTGACGATCCCGTTCGCCACCGCGTCGCAGGAGGTGATGCCGCCGAAGACATTGACCAGGACGGCACGGACCGAGGGGTCGGAGAGCACGATGTCGAGGCCGTTCGCCATGACCTCGGCGGACGCGCCGCCCCCGATGTCCAGGAAGTTAGCCGGGCGCACGCCGCCGAACTCCTCGCCGGCATAGGCGACGACATCGAGCGTCGACATCACCAGGCCGGCTCCGTTGCCGATGATCCCGACGGCGCCGTCGAGCTTGACGTAGTTGAGGTGCTTGGCCTTGGCCCTGGCCTCGATCGGATCGGCCGCCGACGGGTCGGCGAACCTGTCGTGCTGCTGCCTGAACGCCGCGTTGTCGTCCAGCGTCACCTTGCCGTCGACGGCGAGCACCTGACCGTCGTCGGTCAGGACCAGCGGGTTGACCTCGACGAGCGTTGCGTCCTCGTCGGTGAAGACTGCCCACAGCCGCTCCGCGAGCTCCACCGCGCCTTCCGCGGCCTCGGCCGGAAGCCGGCCGGCCTGCACGATCTCGGTGGCCTTGGCGCGGTCCACGCCGACGAGCGGGTCGATGCCGATCCGCGCGACGGCCTCGGGGTTGGTATGCGCGACTTCCTCGATCTCCACCCCGCCCTCGACCGAGCAGATCGACATGAACTGCCGGCCAGCGCGGTCGACGAGGTAGGAGAGGTAGTACTCCTGCGCGATGTCGGATGCCTGCGCGATCAGGACCTTCTGCACGGTGTGGCCCTTGATGTCCATGCCGAGGATCTGGCTCGCCTTGGCGTAGGCCTCGTCCGGGCCGTCAGCCAGCTTGACACCGCCGGCCTTGCCGCGGCCGCCGGCTTTGACCTGGGCCTTCACCACGACCAGAGGATGGCCGGCCGCAGCGAACTGGGCCGCGATCGCTCGCGCCTCCTCCGCCGTGTGCGCCACTCTTCCAGCCTGTACGGGAACGCCGTACTCGCCAAAGAGTTCCTTTGCTTCATGCTCGAACAGGTCCACGTTCTGGGGTCCGTCCTGACTGATGCTGCGCCTCGCAGCGATGCCCAACCCTGCCTGGGGCCTGGCGCCGCGGGAGCGCCGACCCGCCTGGCAGCCTAGCGGGCGGCGAATACTCCAGCGGTCAGCCGGCCCGAGTTTCCGCCTTCGCACCGAGCGCCGAGCGCACCCAGTCGACGATCTCATGGGTGGACGCACCAGGCGTGAAAATCCTCGCGACGCCCATTGCCTGCAATTCGGCGATATCGGCATCGGGGATGATGCCGCCGCCGAAGACCGTGATATCGGCGGCGTTCTGCTCGCGGAGCAATTCGAGAACCCGGCCGAACTGGGTCATGTGCGCGCCGGAAAGAATGGACAGCCCGATCGCGTCGGCGTCTTCCTGCAGCGCCGCGGCCACGATCTGCTCCGGAGTCTGGTGCAGGCCAGTATAGATGACCTCGACCCCGGCATCGCGCAGCGCCCGCGCGACGACCTTAGCCCCGCGGTCATGCCCGTCCAGGCCAGGTTTGGCGATGATGACCCGGATGCTGCCCATGACCTCTGCGCCTCTCCGCCGTGACTATTCCACCGGCAGCGTATCCCGCCGCGTCAATCCGCCCGCTCAGGCACCAGCGGCCTGGCGGCGGCTACAGCTTCTCGATCGGGGCGTAGCGGAGCAGCAGGTGCTTGATGCCGTACTCGTCGCCGAAGTCGACCTTGGCCTCCGGGTCGTCGCCGCGGCCCTCGACCGATAGCACCCGCCCCAGCCCGTAGCTGTCGTGGTTGACCAGGTCGCCGGACTTGAGCGATGGCACGGGCCGGTTGCCCGGCGCGTTCATCCCGGGCCGCCGGGCGAGCCGCTCGGACGCGGGCGTTCTCGACGACGCCGCCACCGAGGCGTCCCTGCGCCAGTCGATCAGCTCCGCCGGGATCTCGGTGAGGAACCTGGACTGCTGGTGGTAGGCGGGTCGGCCCCACCAGGCCCGCGCGATCGCCCTGGTCAGGTACAGCCGCTGCCGCGCCCTGGTGATCCCGACGTAGGCGAGCCTGCGCTCCTCCTCAAGCTCGCGTTCGTCGTTGATCGAACGCTCATGCGGGAAGACGTGCTCTTCCATGCCGGTGAGGAAGACGACGGGGAACTCAAGCCCCTTGGCGGTGTGCAGTGTCATCAGCGTGACCACGCCGCCGTGATCGGCTCCCTCCGGGATCTCGTCGGCATCGGCGACCAGCGAGACCTGCTCGAGGAAGGCGGCCAGCCCGCCGTCTGGGTTGCGAGCATCGAACTCCCTGGCCACCGAGATGACCTCGGTCAGGTTCTCCGCGCGGCCCGCGTCCTGCAGGTCGCTTGAGGCTTCCAGCTCGGCGATGTAGCCGGTCCGGTCGAGCACGGCCTCGGCGATATCGCCGACGGGCGTTCCGGCCCGCTCTGCCTGCCGCAGTTCGGTGATCAGGTCGTTGAAAGCCTCGATCGCCTTGGCCGAGCGGGCGGGCAGCCCGGGGACGTCCGCCGGCCTGGCCAGCGCGGCGGCGAAGGTGATCCGGTCCCGTGCGGCGAGCCCGGCCACGTACTCGAGGGCACGGTCGCCGATGCCGCGCCGCGGCACGTTGATCACCCGCCGCAGCGAGATCTCATCGGCCGGGTTGGCGATCAGCCGCAAGTAGGCCAGCAGATCCCTGACCTCCCTGCGCTCGTAGAACCGCAGGCCGCCGACCACCTTGTACGGCAGCCCGGCCCTGATGAAGACTTCCTCGAAGACTCTGGACTGGGCGTTGGTCCGGTAGAACACGGCCACGTCGCCCGGGGCCGCGTCACCGGCGTCGGTGAGCTTGTCGACCTCCTCGGCCACGAACGCGGCCTCATCGTGCTCGCTGTCCGCCACGTAGCCGATCAGGGGCGGCCCGTCCCCGGCGTCGGACCACAGGTTCTTCGGCATCCGCCCGGTGTTGCGGGCGACCACGGCGTTGGCTGCGGCGAGGATGTTCTGGGTGGACCGGTAGTTCTGCTCGAGCAGGATCACCCGAGCCCCGGGGAAGTCGCGCTCGAACTCGGTGATGTTGCGGATCGTGGCGCCGCGGAACGCGTAGATCGACTGGTCCGCGTCGCCGACCACGCAGAGCTCGGCCGGGGGAAGGAAGTCGTCGCCTCCCGCCGGGACCGCCTGGCTCCCGCCTACCAGCTCCCTGATCAGCACGTACTGGGCGTGGTTGGTGTCCTGATACTCATCGACGAGCACGTGCCTGAACCGCTGCCGGTACTCGTGTGCCACGTCGGGGAAGGCCTGCAGCAGGTTGACGGTGACCATGATCAGGTCGTCGAAGTCCATCGCCCCGGCCGCCACCAGCCGCCGCTGGTACTCCCCGTACGCCTCGGCCAGCGCCTTCTCCCGGTAGCCCGACGCCCGCGCGGCGACGGTCTCGTAATCGAGCAGCTCGTTCTTCAGCGTCGAGACCCGCCCGACCATCGCCTTCGGCGGGTGGTACCTGGGATCGAGGTCGAGCTCGCGGCAGACCAGCGCCATGAGCCGTTCCGAGTCGGCCTGGTCGTAGATCGTGAACGAGGACGGGTAGCCGAACCTGGCGGCCTCCCGGCGCAGGATCCGCACGCAGGCCGAGTGGAAGGTGAGCAGCCACATGCCGCGCGACCTGGCGCCCGTCAGCGCCTGTGCCCTCGCGGCCATCTCGCCCGCGGCCTTGTTCGTGAAGGTGATCGCCAGGATCTCATGCGGCGCGGCCTCGCGCTCGGCGACCAGGTACGCGATGCGGTGGGTGAGCACCCGGGTCTTGCCCGAGCCTGCGCCGGCGACGATGAGAAGCGGGCCGCCCTCGTGCAGGACAGCAGCACGCTGCTGCGGGTTCAGTCCTTCGAGAAGAGACTCAGCGGCCGTCATCGTCACGTGTTTCACCTTAGGCGCTGGGACCGACAGCGCGGGTCCGCTGCGGCCGGCCCGCAGCGCAGTCTGGCCGGGCGCGCCGTCAGCGCCCGGCCAGTCGGTCCCGGCGCAGTCAGTACGCGTTCACTCAGCGCAGGGCGTTTCGTCGGTTCTGCCAGGGACCCGCGACCAGCGCCGACGGGACGATCTCGACGGCGAACGGCCGCACGGCCACGAACACTTCATCACCGCTGACCTCGGCAGCCTCCCGGTAGCTCCCCCGCCGCAACTCCAAGGCAACCAGCCGAGGCTTGTCGAGGCTCGGCGTCACAATCCAGTAGGAGGCGATGCCAAAGCCCGCGTAAACCTCCTTCTTCCTGTTCCGGTCGTAAATCGCGGTCGACGGGGACGCGATCTCGATGGCAAGGACCGGCGGGTTGGTGACCGACTTGCCGTCGATATCGATGGCGTCGATATGCACGACAGCCAGGTCGGGAATCCGGTACTGGAACTTGCTCATCTCGACGCCCGGGCCCGGCAGCACCAGGAATTCTGCGGGACGGGCCTCTTCGAGCAGGACGGTAAGGCGCGCTAGCACAAGCTGGTGATTGATTGCGGGCGCGGGCGACACGACCAGGACTCCGTCATCGAGCTCGTATCGGTTGCCGTCGTCCGGCAGCAGGTCGAGATCCTCGACGGTCAGCGGCCGGTCGTCCGGAAGAACGGTGCGACTCGAGGTCATGACACTCATCGTGCCTCCATAAGTTCATGACCGCCACTGTGCCAGCCGCCACCGACACTCTGGTGCGCGGAAGCCGGCCGCGAGCTTGTCCTACTCGTCGGGAACCATCGTCGGTGTGGCTCTGGTCAGCGTCTCCTTCTTGAAGAACGCCGGGTCGTGGATACGGCTGTAGAAGTAGCCGATGACACCGAGCAGCGCCGCGGCCACCGCGATCACGAAGGCGCCGCCGATCTGCCAGCGGATGCCAGGCACCGTCCACAGCGTGTAGTCGTTCTGCGTGGCCACATCGTAGTCCAGCCACAGGCTCCAGCCGCCGAGGAAGAACAGCATGACGCCGCCGGCCACCGGAAGGATGCCCTGCATCCACAGGTTCCTCGCGCTGCTCGTCAGGTTCCTGCGGTAATACCAGGCGCAGGCGAAACCGGTCAGCCCGTAATAGAACGCGATGTACAGGCCGATCGCGATCACTGCGTCGCCGATCACCCCAATGCCGTTCGACGAGTAGTTCAGCCCGACGTAGACGGCGATCGAGACCAGGCCCATCGTCACCGTGGACACGGTCGGAGTCAGGAAGCGCGGATGGATCTTGGCGAATACCCGCGGGATCGCCCGGTATGCGGCCATCGACAGCGTCGTCCGCGCCGTCGGCAGGATCGTGGTCTGGGTGGAAGCCGCAGCCGAGGAGAGCACCATCAGCAGCAGAAGATGATAGAAGAACGATCCAGAACCGCCGGTGAAGACCAGGTTGCCCTGGACCGACAGGACGTCGCCGGCGTTGTTGACGTTCCCGAGCCCGTTGCCGTGCGTCTTGACACCTGCGAAGGCCTCCATCGAGGTGACCACGAGGGTGTACGTGACGAGCAGGATGATGGTGGACAAGATCGCGGCGATGCCCGGGGTCCTGTTCCGGTCCTTGGTCTCTTCGTTGACCGCGACCGCCGTATCCCAGCCCCAGTAGATGAACACCATCAGGATGATCCCGCTCGCGAACGCGCTGAACGAGGAGATGTGGAACGGGTTGAACCAGGACAGGCTGGGGGTCAGATGCCCAGGAGGGGCACTCCCGCTGCCCACTTTGATCAGCGCTGTCACCGAGAGCACGAGCAGCATGACCAGCTCGATGGACAGCAGTACTTTCTGGAAATTCGCCGAGACCTCGATACCGATGTAGCAGATGGTGGTCATCAGCACGATCCAGATGACGCCGGCCAGCAGCACCCAGCCGCTCGTTGGGTTGGTGCCAATGCTCTTGGCGTTGATGAGCAGGAAGAAGTACTGGCCGGCCACCTGAGCCAGGCTCGCCATGACCAGCACGTCGGCGGCCACGATCGCCCAGCCGCCGGCCCACCCTGATCTTGGCCCGAACGCCCGAGTCGCCCAGGTGAAGGTGGTGCCGCAGTCCGGGTCAGCCTTGTTCAGCTCGCTGTAGCCGATAGACGTCAGCAGCATCGGCACGAAGGCGAGCACCGTTACGGCCGGGGCCTGGAGACCAACAACGCCGACCACGAACACCAGGGTTGCCGCGATGCTGTACGCGGGAGCAACCGAGGCTGTCGCGATCACGGTCGTCGATATCAGCCCGAGTGCACCGGACTTCAGTCCCTTGTCCAGCCGCGCCTCCGCCGGCATAGCGGCTCGCCCTGTGACTGCCATCGCCCACCCCTCCTGAAGGTTTCCGCCCTAGCCGCGTGTGGCACGCTGAGGCTGTCGGGCAACAAAGATGCTTCCCACTACTGCCCGCTCATACGACTCATAGGATCGCCAAGATGCGAATACTGCTCGTCGGGGCCGGCGGAGTCGGCACCGCGTTCGCGCGGATCGCGGCTCGCCGGCCGTTCGCCGAGCTGATCGTCGCCGACTACGACCTGGCCAGAGCCGAGCGGGCCGCGGCGGCCAGCGACCGCTTCAGCGCGGTCAGGATCGATGCGCGGGACAGCGAGGCCGTCTCGCGACTGCTCGCCGAGCACTCGTGCGACGTGCTGATGAACGCGGCAGACCCGAGATTCGTCATGCCGCTCTATAACGCCGCACTGCGGTCCGGAGTTCATTATCTGGACATGGCTATGTCGCTGTCCCATCCACACCAGGATGCTCCCCACAACAAGACTGGCGTCAAACTGGGTGACGATCAATTCGCCATGGCGAACGAGTGGGAGAAACGCGGAAAACTAGCGCTAGTCGGCATCGGGGTTGAACCTGGCCTATCGGACATCTTCGCGCGGCACGCGGCCGACGAGCTATTTAGCGAGATCGACCAGATCGGCGTTCGGGACGGCGCGAACCTCGCCGTCGAAGGCTACGACTTCGCGCCCACCTTCTCGATCTGGACCACGATCGAGGAGTGCCTGAACCCGCCGGTGATCTGGGAAGCGGACCGCGGCTGGTACACGACGCCTCCGTTCAGCGAGCCTGAGACCTTCAACTTCCCGGCCGGCATCGGCCCGGTGGAATGCGTGAATGTCGAGCATGAGGAAGTGCTGCTGATCCCGCGCTGGGTCAACGCCAGGCGGGTCACCTTCAAGTACGGCCTCGGCGAGGAGTTCATCGACGTCCTGAAGACGCTGCACAAGCTGGGGCTGGACTCGGCTGCCCCGGTCAGCGTCGGCGGCGCCCAGGTCTCGCCCCGGGACGTCGTCGCTGCCTGCCTGCCCGACCCGGCCGGCCTGGGCGACAAGATGACCGGACTGACCTGCGCCGGAACCTGGGTGACCGGGACCGGCAAGGATGGCGCGCCTCGCGAGGTGTACCTGTACCACGTGGTGGACAACGCCTGGTCGATGGCGGAATACGGATCTCAGGCCGTCGTCTGGCAGACAGCGGTCAACCCGGTCGTGGCCCTCGAGCTGATCGATTCGGGCGCGTGGTCAGGCGCCGGCGTCCTCGGGCCCGAGGCGCTGCCCGCCGAGCCGTTTCTCGACCTGCTGACCGACTACGGCTCGCCGTGGGCTTGCGACGAGCGCTCGCCCTCCCGCTAACCTCCCCCGCTGAGAAAGAGAAACGGAGAAAGCTCAATGAAAGAGTTGCGCAATTTCGTCGGTGGCCAGTGGACCGAGCCGGCTAGCGGAGGACGGGCCGAGCTGATCAATCCATCGACCGGCGAGGCCTTTGCCACGGCGCCAGTCTCGGATGCCGCCGATGTCGACGCGGCCTTCAGGTCGGCCTCGGCCGGGTTCGGGACGTGGCGGGACGCCACCCCATCCGAGCGCAGCCTGGCGCTGCTGCGGATCGCTGACAAGCTCGAGGCACGCGCGGACGAGTTCGTGGCGGCCGAGTCGGAGAACACCGGCAAGCCTCTCGCGCTGACCGCCTCCGAGGAAATCCCGCCGATGGTCGACCAGATCAGGTTCTTCGCCGGCGCGGCGCGCATGCTCGAAGGCCGGTCGGCCGGTGAGTACATGTCCGGGTTCACCTCGATGATCAGGCGCGAGCCCATCGGCGTCTGCGCCCAGGTCACGCCCTGGAACTACCCGATGATGATGGCGGTATGGAAATGGGCGCCCGCGATCGCGGCCGGCAACGCGGTCGTGCTGAAGCCATCGGACACCACTCCGGTCAGCACGCTGATGATGGCCGAGCTGATGAGCGAGTTCCTGCCCGCTGGCGTGATGAACGTCATCTGCGGCGACCGGGACACCGGGCGGGCCCTCGTCTCGCACCCGACGCCGCAGATGGTCTCGATCACCGGCAGCGTGCGCGCGGGCCGGGAGGTGGCCGCCGCGGCGGCCCCGGGACTCAAGCGCGTACACCTCGAGCTTGGCGGCAAGGCCCCGGTCGTCGTCTTCGACGACGCTGACCCGGCCAAGGCCGCCGAGGCCATCGCGATCGCCGGCTACTTCAACGCCGGCCAGGACTGCACCGCGGCGACCAGGGTACTGGCCGGTCCTGGCGTGCACGACGAGTTCGTCGAGGCGCTGGTCGAGCAGGCCAAGGGCCAGGTCACCGGCGGCCCGGACAACGAGGACGCCGCCTTCGGGCCGCTGAACAACGCCGGTCAGCTGGAGCGGGTCTCCGGGTTCATCAGCCGGCTGCCCGACCACGCCAGGGTGCTGACCGGCGGCCAGCAGTCAGGGTCACGCGGCTACTTCTACGAGGCCAGCGTGGTCAGCGGCCTGCAGCAGACCGACGAGATCATCCAGAACGAGGTGTTCGGGCCGGTCATCACCGTGCAGCGGTTCACCGACGAGGACGAGGCCGTGGCCTGGGCGAACGGGACCGAGTACGGCCTGGCCTCCTCGGTCTGGACCTCTGACCACGGGCGGGCGATGCGGATGGCGCGTCGGCTGGACTTCGGCTGCGTCTGGATCAACACGCACATCCCGCTGGTCGCCGAGATGCCGCACGGCGGCTTCAAGAGCTCTGGTTACGGCAAGGACCTGTCGATGTACGGGTTCGAGGACTACACGCGCATCAAGCACGTGATGTCCGCCCTCGACTAGCTCACCGCTGCCGAACCGGCTCGACCCCATGAACCCCTGGTGGTGTTATAGCGCCACCAGGGGTTCCTAGGGTCGGCGCCCAGGTGACCGGACCTGCCACAGAGCAAGGCCGCCGCGGGGCCGTACGATCGACATGTGCGCGATGAAGCTGAGCTTGCCCGGATTCTGGTCGTTGCCGCTCACCCCGACGACGTCGACTTCGGGCTGGCGGGAACGGTCGCGACGTGGACCGACGCTGGCATCGAGGTCGTCTACTGCATCGTCACGAACGGCGACGCCGGCGGCAGCGATCCGTCGATCAGCCGTGCCGACATGGCGGTCCTGCGCCAGGCCGAGCAGATCGCGGCCGCCAAGTGCGTCGGTGTCTCCGACGTCCGCTTCCTCGGCTACCCCGACGGGCGGCTTGAGGCCTCGCTCGACCTGCGCAGGGACATCGCCCGGCTGATCAGGCAGGTCAGGCCCGACCGGGTCGCCTGCCAGTCGCCTGAGCGCAACTACGCGCGCATCCCGGCCAGCCATCCCGACCACCGTGCGGCAGGCTCTGCCGCCCTCGACGCCGTGTACCCGGACGCGCGCAACCCGTTCGCCTTCCCCGAGCTCGCCGAAGAAGGGCTGGCCGCCTGGATCGTGCCGGAAGTCTGGATCTCGGCCAGCCCGGAGCCGACGCATTTCGTCGATGTCACCGCCACCTTCGACCGCAAGGTCGCGGCCCTTCGCGCACACGAGAGCCAGACCGCGCAGATGGAGAACCTCACCGAGATGCTGCGCGGCTGGCTAGGCCGGTCCGCCGTGCTCGGCGGCCTGGCCGAGGGCCGGCTCGCCGAGGCCTTCCAGGTCCTCGACATACCCTGACCCAGCCGGCTCGGCTAGCGAGCGCAGGGTATTCGGACTGCGCAATCCGGGGAATGGGGACTGGTGCACCGCGCCCGGCGGCTCTAAGTTTGGCATCAGGCGCACCAGCCGTCCCCGGAGGAGCCCGCGCATGACTAAGATCAACGTCACAGTCGACGGAGTCAGCTACGTCGACGAGGTAGAGCCCAGGCTTTTGCTAGTCCACTATCTACGGGATGTGCTCGGCAAGACGGGCACGCCGATCGGCTGCGATACCTCCAACTGCGGTGCGTGCACCGTGCTGATGGACGGCGTCTCGGTCAAGAGCTGCGCGGTGCTGGCGGTGCAGGCGGACGGGACCGAGATCACCACGATCGAGGGCCTCGCCAACGGCGAGTGGCATCCGCTGCAGAAGGCATTCAACGCCGAGCACGCGCTGCAGTGCGGCTACTGCACGCCTGGCATGATCCTGGCCTCGGCTGACCTGCTCAGGGACAACCCGAACCCCACCGACGAGGAGATCCGCGCCGGGCTCGAGGGCAACCTGTGCCGCTGCACTGGCTATGAGAACATCGTCCGCGCCGTCCGGCGCGCCGCACAGGCAGGAGCCGGCCAATGACCGCGACCGCTGAATCGCCTGCCACCGAGATCGGCAGGGCACGCACCCGCAAGGAAGACGCCAGACTGGTCACCGGCCAGACGACCTGGACCGACAATCTCGTCCTCCCCGGCATGCTGCACATGGCGTTCCTGCGCAGCCCGTACGCGCACGCGAGGATCACCTCCGTCGACGTCAGCGCGGCCAAGAGCCTGCCCGGCGTGGTGGCCGCGTTCTCCGGCGCCGACTTCGCCGAGGAGCAGGGCAGCCTTCCCTGCGCCTGGCCGGTCACGCCGGACATCGTGATTCCGCCGCATCCGCCGATGGCGACCGAGGAGGTCCGCTATGTCGGCGAGGCCGTCGCCGTGGTCGTGGCCCGCGACCGGTACACGGCCGCGGACGCGCTCGCCTCGATCGACGTCAGCTACGAGCCGCTCGAGCCGGTGCTGGACATCCGGACCGCGCTGGACGAGAGCTCGCCCAAGGTGCACGAGGCGGGCAACAAGAGCTACGAGTGGGTCTTCGCCAACGGCGACCTCGACGCCGCCTTCTCCGGCGCCCCGGTCGTGATCGAGCGCAACTACCGGCAGCAGCGGCTGATCCCCTGCGCGATGGAACCGCGGGCCGTGGTTTCGTCCTGGGTCGGCGACGACGTCACGCTCTGGTCGGCCACCCAGATCCCGCACATTCTGAGGTTCGCGATCGCGGCCTTCTTCGGCATCCCGGAGCAGTCGATCAGGGTGATCGCGCCCGACGTGGGCGGCGGCTTCGGCTCCAAGCTCCAGGTCACGGCCGAGGAAGTGCTCGCCGTCCTGATCTCGCGCAGGCTCGGCAAGCCGGTCAAGTGGACCGAGTCCCGCAGCGAGGGCAACATGACCGTGCACCATGGGCGCGACCAGTGGCAGCGGATCAGGATCGCCGCGGACAGCGACGGCAAGATCCGCGGCCTGAGCGTCGACCTGCTCGCGGACATGGGTGCCTACCTGATGCTTGTCACGCCGGGCGTGCCGATTCTCGGTGCCTTCATGTTCCCCGCCATCTACAAGATGGACGCCTACTCGTTCCGTTGCACCGGCGTGTTCACCACGAAGATGCCGACCGACGCCTACCGCGGCGCGGGCCGCCCCGAGGCGACGTTCGCGATCGAGCGGATCATGGACGAGCTTGCCGCCGAGCTCAACCTCGACCCGCTTGAGGTCCGCGAGCGCAACTGGATCAGGCACGAGGAGTTCCCGTACACGACGATCTGCGGTCTCACCTACGACTCGGGGAACTACGAGGCGGCAACGGCCCGCGCGAAGGAACTGCTCGGATACGACCAGCTCAGGGCGGAGCAAGCAGAACGAAACGCACGGGGTGACTCGGTCAGGCTGGGCATCGGAGTTTCGACCTATACCGAGATGTGCGGGCTGGCCCCATCCCGGGTGCTCGGCTCGCTCTCCTACGGCGCCGGCGGCTGGGAGCACGCCTCGATCAGGATGCTGCCGACCGGCAAGGTCGAGGTGGTCACCGGATCGAGCGCGCATGGTCAGGGACACGAGACGGCGTGGAGCCAGATCGTCGCCGATCAGCTCGGCGTGCCGTTCGAGGACATCCGGGTGCTGCACGGCGACACCCAGATTTCCCACAAGGGCATGGATACCTACGGCTCGCGCTCGCTGACCGTCGGCGGCATGGCGGTCGTCAGCGCCTGTGACAAGGTAATCGCCAAGGCCAAGGTGATCGCCTCGGCGATGCTGGAGGCACCACCCGAGTCGGTCGAGTTCGCCGGCGGCAAGTTCAGTGTTGGCCAGTCCGGGGCCGGCGGCGGCAAGGATGTCTCCATCCAGGAGGTGGCGCTGGCCACGTTCGCGGCGCACAACCTTCCTGACGGCGTCGAGCCTTCGCTCGATTCCGACGCCACCTACGACCCAGAGAACTTCTCCTTCCCGCACGGCACCCACCTGTGCGCGACGGAAGTGGACACCGAGACCGGGATGGTCACGATCCGGTCCTACGTCGCGGTCGATGACATCGGCAAGGTCGTCAACCCGCTGATCGTGGAAGGCCAGGTGCACGGCGGCATCGCCCAGGGCATCGGCCAGGCGCTGTACGAGGAGGCGGTCTACGACGAGGCCGGCAACCTGCTGACGACGACGCTGGCGGATTACCTGCTGCCGTCGGCAGCGGACCTGCCGTCCTACATCACGGACCGGACCGAGAGCCCGGCCGGCAACCGGCTGGGGGTCAAGGGCGTCGGCGAGGCCGGCACGATCGCGTCGACCCCGGCGGTGGTGAACGCGATCGTAGACGCGCTCCGCCCGCTCGGAATCAGGGACATCACGATGCCGTGCACCCCCGAGCGTGTCTGGCGCGCGATCGAGACAGCGCGCGCCAGTGCCGCAGCCAGCAATGGTGCCGCGAACAGCAACGGAGGTGCGGCATGATCCCGGCCAAGTTCGACTACGTCAAGCCAGGATCGGTCGACGAGGCCGTGCGGGCGCTGGCCGACGGCGGCGAGGATGCCAAGATCATCGCTGGCGGCCAGAGCCTGCTGCCGCTGCTGCGGCTCAGGCTCTCGTACCCCGACCTCCTCGTCGATGTCGGCGGCATCGACGAGCTGCGCGGCGTCAGCGACCATGGCGACTCCCTGCTCATCGGGGCGCGGACCACGCACTATCAGGTGGTTCACGACCCGCTGATCGGCGAGCACTGCGGACTGCTCGCGCAGGCCGCCGGAACGGTCGCCGACCCGGCCGTGCGGCACCGCGGGACGCTCGGCGGATCGCTCGCGCACGGCGACCCGGCCGGTGACCTGCCCGCTGTGGCGGTCGCGCTCGGCGCCACGCTGATCGCGCGCGGGCCGGGCGGCGAGCGGGAAATCGCTGCTAGCGACTTCTTCGTCGACTACCTCACCACGGCGCTGGAGCCCGGCGAGATCCTGACCGGGGTACGGGTGCCCAAGCTCGGAGGGGATTGGGGCTATCGTTACGAGAAGTTCCACCGGACCGCGCAGGCTTGGGCGATCGTCGGAGTGGCCGCGCTGGCCAGGCGATCGAACGGGCATGTGGCCGAGGCTAGGGTCGGGCTGACCAACATGGGGTCGGTTCCGGTCAGGGCCAGTGCCGTGGAAGCGGCGGCCGCGGGCGCTGAAGCGACTCGCGACGCGCTGAACGCGGCGGCCGCGAGCGCAGCCGACGGAACTGAACCACCGGCGGACCTGCACGGAGCGCCCGATTACCGGCGCCACCTTGCCCGTGTCCTGACCGGACGAGCACTGGCAGCGGCAGCGGGAGTCTGACGAGATGGAACTAGAGCACTCATTCACTGTCCCGGTCCCCAAGTACCGGGCCTGGGATGTGCTGCTCGACGTCGAGAGGGTGGCGCCCTGCATGCCGGGCGCCTCCCTCGACTCGGTCGACGGCGATGAGATTCACGGCAGGATCAAGGTCAAGGTCGGCCCGATCAACATGACATACGCGGGCACTGCCCGCTTCATCGAGAGAGACGCGGAAGCCGGCGTCGTCACGCTGGAGGCCTCGGGCAAGGAGACCAGGGGCGCCGGTACCGCATCGGCCTCGGTTCGGTCGGTACTCGAAGACCGCGGCGAGGAGACCCGCGTCACCGTGCTGACGACGCTGAACGTCACGGGCAAGCCCGCCCAGTTCGGCCGCGGCGTCATGAACGAGGTCGGCGGGAAGCTGCTCAGCATCTTCGCGGCAAACCTGGCCGCAACGCTCGCCGAGCCGGAAGCGACGGGAGCGGAAGCCGGGACCGCGACCGTTCCAGCTGCCGCGGAGGCCGGAGCTGCAGCCGACGGAGCAGCGGCCGCCGGAGCAGCGGCGGCACAGTCACCAGCAGCCGACGCACCAGTCGATGACCTGAAGCTCCCCGCCAGGGCGGCCGCTAGCCTCCAGCGCGAGGGCATCACGACCGTCGGCCAGCTAGCGACCAGGACAGAGGACGAACTGCTGGCGCTGGACGGGATCGGCCCGGCGTCGGTCGTCGACATCAGGTCGAAGCTCACCGAGCTTGGCCTGACCCTCGGGCAGCCACAGGCTGCTGCCGCAGCACCCGGAGGCGGCGCGCCCGCGGCCGGGGCCGAGCCTGCCGTCGCGGCCGCCGGTGCGGCCGGTGCCGCAGGCACGGCACTCAGCGCCGCAGCACCCAGCGCCGCTGCGCCCAGTGCCGGTGCCGCGGGGTCGGCCACACCGCACGCGTCGGCCACCCGCGAGGCCGCCCATCAGCTCGAAGACGACGCGATCAACCTGCTCAAGGTCGCCGGAATGCCCGTGCTGAAGCGCGCGATCCCCGTGATCGCCGCTCTGGCCGCCGCGCTCCTCGTCGGCCTGCGCAGAAAGATGCGCGGTCGCCACCGCAAAAGCTGACCATCCCGCGCCGCCACCGACGCGCCAGCTACCGACGCGCTGCCGCACACGGCCCGGCCCCGGGCGCCGCCTGCTCCGCACTCACTGCCCCACGCGGGCCGGGCCCCGCCGCGCCAGCCACCCGCGCGCCCGCGTTCGTTTCCATGATCGTGGGCGCCTTTCAGTCCTATCCGCTGATGGACGACCACGATCTGAAGATCGACCACGATCATGGGCAGCATCGGCAGGTCCGTCGTCCAGATGTCCGCGGTTGCCCGGCCTGGGCCGGGCCGCCGCCCGGGCCGGTCGGCTTGGCGTCGGCCTGCTGGTGCCGGTCGGCTTGATGTCATGACTTCGGTTCGGTGGCCGCAAGCCTCACAAATCGCCCGTGATCATGACGTCAAGTAATGAAAAAGTCCGTTGCTTCCGTCGAGCTGAGCCGCATGAGCCTCACCCGGCTGTCGGAATTGCACGCTTAGTCCACGCTTAGCCCGGCGTTGAGACTGCCGATGGGCTGGTAGCCGCTGACATTTCAGGCTCGAGCATCCGGAGCCGGTCGGTCGAGTCGACCTGCGGCCGACCGGCCGGGTGTCAGGGCCCCGAGCGAATGGGTGAGCGCATTCATCACGGATCCAGCGGACGGATCCGCACATTCATCGAGGTCCGCGCAGAGCCGAAGCCCGACAATTTGTCCCCCAACACCGCCTGACCCGCGCACCGCCTGCCCCCAACACCGCCTGACCCGCGCCCCGGCCGGTCCGCGCCCGCCTCTGACCCGCGACTTCGACCGATCCGCGCCCGGCGTACAGCGTTCAGGCCGTCCCGCTGCCGTGGTGCGAACCCGGCTGGGCGCTCGCCTACCGGCCGGGCACATCGTCAAGTTTCGCGGGTAACAGACCGGACACGTCTGGAGATATTCGTCGCGCATAAAAGCCTCATATCCTCCTCTAATGTGCTTTCATACCGACGACTCATCTTCCTTCTTTTGTACTGGCAGGACCGTATAATGTCGCTGATGCGCGATGTCGCCGGCAGCTGACAGTGACTGCGCATATTCGTACAGTCTTATCCTCACCAAGGAGCAAAAGTGAGTGTCAGTCTGAGCAAGGGCGGCAACGTCTCGCTTTCAAAGCAGGCGCCCGGCCTCACCGCAATTGTCGTCGGGCTCGGCTGGGACCCGCGCACGACGACCGGCGCGGATTTCGATCTCGACGCTTCGGCGATCATGCTGGACATGAGCGGCAGAGTCCTGTCCGACAGCCATTTCGTGTTCTTCAACAACCTGAAGAGCCCGGACGGCTCCGTCGAGCACATGGGTGACAACCTGACCGGCGGCGCCGAGGGCGACGACGAGCAGATCAAGGTCAACCTCGCCGCCGTGCCCGCCGAGTGCGGCAAGGTTACCTTCCCGGTCAGCATCTACGAGGCCGAGCAGCGCCAGCAGAACTTCGGCCAGGTCCGCAACGCGTTCATCCGGGTCGTCAACCAGGCCGACAACAGCGAAATCGCCCGCTACGACCTGACCGAGGACGCCGCCACCGAGACTGCCATGGTCTTCGGCGAGATCTACCGGAGCTTCGGTGAGTGGAAGTTCCGCGCGGTCGGCCAGGGCTACGCGTCGGGCCTGAAGGGCATCGCTCAGGACTTCGGCGTCAACGTCGGCTGACCCCGGCCTCGATTCCGCACGCGACCGGTTGCCTGAAGGAGATTCCGGGCAGCCGGTCGCGCTGGCCACATCGCACGGGGCACTGGAGGGTTCGTGCTGGCACTGTTCCGGCTTCCGGTCGCAGTTACCATCATCGGCATCGTCGCCGCCGGCGTTCTGGGCGGCGTTCAGGTGGCTGGGGTAGTAGCCATCCTGGCCGTACTAGAGATCTCGCTCTCGTTCGATAACGCAGTGGTCAACGCGACCGTGCTGCAGAAGATGAACCCCTACTGGCAGCGGATCTTCCTGACGGTCGGCGTACTCATTGCCGTCTTCGGCATGCGCCTGCTCTTCCCGCTGATTGTGGTCACCATCGCCGGGCACATCTCGCCGGGTCACGCGATCGACCTAGCACTGCATCATCCACACGAGTACGCGGCCAAGCTCACCCAGGCCCACCCCGCCATCGGGGCCTTCGGCGGGATCTTCCTGCTCATGATCTTCCTGGACTTCCTCTTCGAGGATCAGGAGATCAAGTGGCTCGAGCCGATCGAGCGGCAGCTGGCCAAGATCGGCAAGCTCGACCAGGCCTCGGCCATCATCGCTCTGGTGTTCCTGATCATCTCGGCCACGACCTTCGCGCACAAGGACGCCATCCAGGTGCTGCTCTCCGGTGCGTCCGGGCTCGCGACCTATCTGGCGGTGTCCAGCCTCAGCGCGCTGTTCGAGTCGGAAGAGGAAGCAGTGGTCGGCGGCGACGGGGCCACCGCCGAGGAATCCGAAGGCGGCGAGTCGCCGGTGCGGGTCCCCACGAACCTGGCCAGGCTCGGGCTGTTCACGTTCCTGTACCTGGAAGTGCTCGACGCATCCTTCAGCTTCGACGGGGTGGTCGGCGCATTCGCGATCACGGACATGATCTTCGTCATCGCGCTTGGTCTGGGAATCGGCGCGTGCTACATCCGTGCCCTCACCGTCTACCTGGTGCGCAAGGGCACCCTGGCGGAGTACGTCTATCTCGAGCACGGCGCCCACTGGGCCATCGGATCGCTCGCCATCCTGCTCTTCGTGACCATTCGCGTGAAGGTTCCTGACCTCGTGACCGGACTGATCGGCGTCGGCTTCATCGGTGCCGCGCTCATCTCGTCGATCATGCGGAATCGCCGGGCCGAGCAGGTCACCGAGACGTCCCACGTGCCGGAACCGCTCGGCACATGAGGTCATGAGAACTGCAGCGACGCCAGCCGGAACGCCGACCTCCAGGAAGGCTCAAACCATGCCGATCGACTACAGCAAGGCACGCGGCTCGCAAGGTGGCGGCGTCAGTCTCAGCAAGGTCACCCTCACGAAGAACGCTCCGACGGTCTCGCTGAGCAAGCAGGCCGGCGGGAGCGTTGGCGGAGAGCTCAGGGTCAACCTGAACTGGAACTCCCGGCCGTCTTCTGGCGGCTTGTTCAAGCGCCAGGCATCGGCCGCCATCGACCTGGACCTGGCCTGCCTGTACGAGCTCGACAACGGCAAGAAGGGCGTCGTCCAGGCACTCGGCAATTCCTTCAGGTCACGTAACGACGGGCCGCCGATCATCTCGCTGGACGGTGACGACCGCACCGGGGAGAGCACCGAGGGCGAGAACCTCAGGATCGACCTGTCCCGGCTGAGGGAGATCCGCCGCATCCTGGTCTTCACCTACATCTACGAGGGCACGCCGAACTGGGCCGGCGCGAGTGCCGTCGTCACCCTGTTCCCGCAGGGCGGCGCCCCGATCGAGATCCACCTCGATGAGGCAGATCCCGGTGCTCGCACCTGCGCCATCGCACTGCTCGAGAACACCGGCGCCGACCTGTCCGTTCGCCGCGAGGTTCGCTACGTCCACGGCACCCAGTCGGCTCTCGACGCCGCCTACGGCTGGGGTATGACGTGGACGAAGGGCCGCAAGTGAGCGATGCACGACCCGACGTCGATGTGACTGCCGCTGAGGAGAGGCCGGCCGGCGAGTCGCTCGGCGCGGAAGTTCCCGCAGGCGGGGGACAGGGTGGCGACGCACCTGCCAGGTCGCCGGGTGGTGAAGCGCCTGCTGGGGCGCAAGGTGACGAAGTGCCCGTCGCGGCGCCGGGTGGCGAAGTGCCTGACGGGGCGCAAAATGGCAACGCGGCTGCCGGGGCGCAGGTTGACGACGCCCAGGCTGGTGCCCAAGGCGACGACGTTCCGGCTGGTGCCCGCGGGCAAGGCGGCGACGCGCGCGCGCAGGGCCGTGACGCGCGCGCTGAGGGCCGCGACGCGCGCGCTGGGGATGACGCACCCGCTCGGGCCGAGGGTACGGAGGCACCCGCCGACCGAGCACCCGCCGACGAGCCGGCCTCCGACGATGCGCCGTCAGCTGCGGCTGCGACCGACGAAGACGACACCAGGCCAGCCGACGGCGCATCAGCAGAAACCTCGCCAGCCGACAGCGCATCAGAAGACACCGCATCAGAAGACACCGCGTCAACAGCGGATGCGGTGCTTCCTTCCGCCCCCGAGCTTGCCGATGCCCTGACCGGTCTGACCGCCCTGGGCGCTCGCGTGGACGACATCGCCAGCGCGGCTGCCGAGCTGAGCCGGCTGCGCTCCCGCGACACCGACCTCATCGCCCGGCTGCACGACGACGTCACCAGGCTCCGCACCGGAGAGATCGCGGCCGCGCTGAACCCGGTCGTGACCGGCATGATCAAGCTGCATGACCAGATGGTCAGCCTGGGCGCACTGAACGATCCGGCGAGCCCAGTCGGCATGCTGCACACGCAGCTGCTCCAGATCATGGAGCTGACCTGCGCGGTCCGGCCGTTCACGCCATCAGCCGGCGAGCGGTTCGACGCCTCGCGCCACACCGGGGTCAGGCGCATGCCGACCGCGCAAGCTTCGGCCGACGGCACGATCGCCAGCACCATCAAGGCCGGGTTCGTCCGCGCCGACGGCTCCGTCGTACGCGTGGCCGAAGTAGAAGTGCACCGGCTGTCGGGCTGACCCGCGCAGCCAGACCGCATGATGCGTCCAAGCATGGAGGTTTCCCGTGGCTAACAAGGTCTTCGGCATCGACCTGGGCACCACGTACTCGTGCATCGCGCACGTCGACGAGTACGGCCGTCCCGCCGTGATCATCAATGCCGACTCCCAGCCCACCACCCCCTCGGTCGTCCTGTTCGACTCGCCAGCCGACGTCGTCGTAGGCGTGCAGGCCAAGAGGCAGGCGAGGATCAGGCCAGACGATGTCGCCTCGCTGGTCAAGCGGCACATGGGTGACGGGGAATGGCGCTTCGCGGCACAGGGCCAGGAGTACTCGGCTCCGGCCGTGTCCAGCCAGATTCTGGCCAGCCTCGCAGGCGACGCCACCCGGGCCATGGGCCAGCCGGTACGCGACGTGGTCATCACCGTGCCCGCCTACTTCGGCGACGAGGAACGCAAGGCTACGAAGCTGGCCGGCGAGCTCGCCGGGCTCAATGTCATCGACATCATCAACGAGCCGACCGCCGCGGCCTTCAGCTACGGCTTCGCCCAGGAAGGCTCCGCCGCGCACACGGTGCTCGTCTACGACCTCGGCGGCGGCACCTTCGACTCCACCGTCATCACGCTGGCCGACAAGAACATCACGGTGATAGCCACCGACGGCGACCACGCCCTGGGTGGCGCGGACTGGGACGACCGGCTGGCCCAGTATCTGTCGCAGAAGTTCCGCGAGGCGGCCCCGAATGCGGGTGACCCGCTCGACGACACCTACGGCGCCCAGGACCTGATCACCTCAGCCGAGGACGTGAAGCAGGCGCTGACCGGCCGGGAATCCGTGGATGCCCTGGTCGTGTTCGGTGCCGACCGGGCCAGCGTGACCGTCACCAGGCAGGCGTTCGAGGAGCTGACCAGCGCCCTCCTGGAACGGACGATCGCGCTGACCCAGAAGGTTCTCGCCGCAGCCGAGGAGAAGGGCGTCCGCGGCATCGACAAGGTGCTGCTCGTCGGAGGCATGAGCAAGATGCCGTGCGTCGCCCGGCGCCTGGCCGAGGCATGTCCCGACCTGCCGCCGGCCGATCTCACCGACCCCGACCTCGCCGTCGCCAAGGGCGCGGCGATCTACGGCCAGAAGAAGGAACTGGAGAACTACGTCATCTCCGACCTGGTCGCACAGGGCAAGCTGGCCGAGGGCCAGACGATCGCCGACGCGAATCCGGTCGACCTGAGCAAGGCCGTGGCGAACACGGCCAGCGAGTACGGCCTGGCCAGCGCTGCCGTTGCTGACCTGGTCCAGACGCAGGTCAGCAACGTGACGAGCCGCGGATTCGGCGTCATCGTGATGGACCGGGAGACCAGCAGCGAGTACGTCGACTTCCTGGCACACGCCAACGACTCGCTGCCGATCACGGTGTCGGAACTCTACTACACCAACGTCGACGACCAGCGGGTCGTGCAGATTCAGGTCGTGGAGCAGGCCACGAGCGTGGAGTCGGCCAAGCCCGATGACAACAAGGTCATCATCGAGGGCACGATCGACGACATCCCGGCCGGCTTCCCGCGCGGCACCCCGGTCGAGGTCACGTTCGCGATGGGCGGGGACCAGACGATCGAGATAACGGCCCGCCACGCGGCCGTCGCCGAGCCGCTGGTGCTGCGGATCGAGGTCGGCGTGTCCTCCAGCGCGATGCGCGAGGAAGAGCAGGCCAAGGTCGATTTGCTCAAGCAGAAGACCTGAGATATCTATCGCATGACGCCTGCGCGTCGTGGCGGCGAGGGTGTCTGACGGGACGCTGGGAGCGGGGCGATGGGCGGCATCGAGGTCGGGGCGTTCGACGCTACCGGCTACCGCCAGCGCGTTCTCGCCTCGTTGCGCAGCGCCTCCCGGCTTGACCTGGACGATCCTTTCTTCATCGTCGACCTGCCCGTCGACGTCGACGACACCGAGCTGATCAGGGCGCGCATCGGCGCGCTGGTCGGCTTCTGGAACAAGGAGCGCAGCCCGAACTACAAGGCACTGACCGCCGAGCTGGCCAAGCACCGCGCCGACCTCGAGGCGGTCCTGCTTGACCCGGCCAGGCGCGCCGCCTGCGCCGCGAAGGTCAGGACCGCGAGGGCGGCCGCCGATGCGGATCGCTACGGTGCGCTCGACTCCCTGGCCGAGAAGCTGGTCGCTCGCTATCAGGGACTCCCGCGGTCCAGGATGGCGAGCCTGCAGCGGCTGGCCAAGACCAGGGGCCTCGATGACGCCGCCTTCGCCGCGTGGGCCACGAGGCAGCATGTCATCGAGGACGGCTCGGACGCGGAGCCGCTTGCGGCGGGCGTGCGCGCTCAGATCCGCAGCGACCTCGACGAGTTCGGCCGCCTGTCCGGCGACTCGAGCCGGTCGGCGACGCTGTGGACATTTCTCGGCATTGCCCCGACGACGTCCGCCGACCAGATCGCCGCCCGGCACGCGGAACTGACCGCCGACAACGAGCACAGGCAGCACGACCACCAGATGACGATCGTCGCCAACCTGCTCACCTACGTGCGGCAGCACCTGATGACCGGCGATGCCGCCCGGTACGCGGCCAGCCTGATCGAGGACGCGAAGGACCGGCTGCGCGACACCGTCGCCGAGAAGGTCATCGTGGACGG
>DATKQH010000160.1:0-4511 GCA_035532775.1 Streptosporangiaceae bacterium | reverse complement strand
CCTCTTGATTACCGCGCCGCGCCGACGCCCTCACCCCGCCGTCCCATCGCATCCTTCAGGCCCACTACGCTCAGTAGCGCACCGCGAATCACGCACTGTAAGCGCAGGGCAACGCGGTCCCGGCTAACTTCGTAGAGCCAGTATGTGGCGCGTGTGCAGGCGGGCTGAGGGCACCGCGCCCGGCAGTGCGCCCAGTTCCAGGAAGTCCTGTACCGGCCATCCGGCTGCCATGTCCGTTCCCCGATCCTGGGCAGGCGGGACCGGGGCCGGAGCGCCGCTCAGCAGGGGACTGCGCACGGGGGCCGCAGTCCCCGCGACAGTGCCGGTCCCGCCCTGGGCAGGACGAGCGCAACCGTCATGCGACGGCCTTCTCGTGCCCGTCCTGCCAGTCATTGAGGTTCCTTCCGCTGCGGCGGGGTGGGGTCAGGTTTTCTAGGCGCGTCCGCCGTAGTTCGCTGGGGCGGGCGTCCTGCTGCCCGGATGCGGTTCTTGCTCCAGCAGGTCCGCTATGGCCTGCCCGGACTCTCGTGAGCGGTCACTTCGTGGCGGCCTGGCCTTTCCCGGTGCGGGCTGGCTCGCGCCTGCGGCCGGTGCGCCCTTTTCTGGCGTGCTGCCGCCCGGTGGAGCATTGCGCTGCGCCGTGGCGTCAGGCTGGCCAGTCGGTGCAGGCTGGCTGCTGCGGGGCGTGACGGTGAAAGTCCCGCCCATGGTCGGCAGGAAGATCCCCGACTGGCCGCCGTTGCGGGCAATATGGAAGGCCGTGAAAAACGCTGGTATGCAATGCGCCTGGCAGAAATACAGCGCGTCGTCGCCCGGGTTGACGATAATCGCTTCCCGCTCGTCGAAGGCGTGGCCTTTGTCTTTGACATCACACCAGATAGCGATGCCCATCAGCGAATCCCCCTGCCCGCTGTCCGCCAGCGCCGCCTGCCGCGCTGGACGCAGCGCTGCGCGATGTCCTCGGCCAGGATGGCGGCGATCAGGCCGGCGATGGCCCCGGTGTCGCTGTCGTGCTCCTCGTAGCCGCATTCCCACATCAGTGCGCCCTCGTCGGTGACATGCACCCGTCCCCGCTCGGGGCAGTCCGGGTTGGTCACCGAGATCTCGGCCGCGACCTCGTAGGCCACCTGATCCTCATAGACCTCCAGGCAGACCGCCATCCCCTGGGCTTCCAGCCTGCGGCCGACGAGGCCCTTCAATGCAGTTCTGGGCTCTGGCCGGTCCTGCCTGGCGGGGAAGGGCGGGCGGCCATCGGTGAGCAGGCGCATCACCCGGGCTGCGACCTTGTCCGGATCGGCGCTGTCACCGGGGCGGTACTCCCAGATGACGAACCCGCTGTCTTCGACGGTGATGTCGCACATCGTGTCGCGCAGCCGGTGACCGTCAGGTTCCGGCTTTCCTCCCAGTCAGGGCCGCGCACATCGAATCCGTGAGCGGCCAGTTTGTCCGCGACGGTGCGCATGGCCTTTCCGGGGTCATCGCAGACGGCGAGACTGCCGTAGTCGTCAAGCGCCTCAGGCATCAGGCTTCTCCATATCGCGTGGTGGTGTCCTCGCGCTGACGCGGTTGCCGGGGTGGTCGAGCCAGACCCATTGGTCGTTGGGTGTGACGGTCATGCCGAAACGGTCACGCTCGGGGCGCCCGGCTTCGATCCACCATGAGTAGGCTTCCTCGACCTCGTCCCACAGTCGGCGCGGCCCGTACTGCGCGACTGGCAGCCGCGATCGTCCGGGACGAAATTCGGCGCGCGCCCAGGAGCCTTCCCGCGTGCGGGTCTCGAACAGGTAGAACGTGCAGGCGCCCGTGCCGTCAGCGGAATGGATCAGGCGGGACTGGCAGCCGGGTACCCGCTCGCCAATCGCGAGATCGGCGCCGTGGGGCTCCCAGGCGAGCGTGCGGGGGTCCAGGAAGGTGCTGAAGATCGCGGCCTGGTCCTCGTGGTGGATGAAGCTGGCGGCCTCGCCGCGAAGATGGCGCTGGGAGCGCATCATCATGAAACCCGCCGACTGGGGGAACCGGCCGACCGCCGAGCTGTGCCCGGTGGCGACCAGGCGGGCTAGGTGCCCGAATCCGTAGCCGGCCGTGTACGGGGTGAGGATCACGCCCCCGGGACGGGTCTGGTGGATCCAGGCCCAGGGAACCCGCTCCACGGCGAAGGTCACGTGGACCCGGTCGTAGGGTGATCCGGGACGGTGGCCGGTGGCGCCATCGCCAACGATCAGGCCGGGCCGGTACCCGGCGGCCTGGAGGTTCTTCTGTGCCTGCTCGGCTAGCCCTGGGTCGATCTCGACTGTCGTGACGTTCGCGGCCCTCACGCGCCACGACAGCAGGGCGGCCGTCCACCCGGTGCCGGTGCCGATGTCGAGGACCCGGTGGTGGTCGTGGACCTGGAGTTGTTCCAGCATGGGGAACACGGCTCCTGGCGCCGAGTTGGAGCTTGACGCGCTGCCCTGGCCAGCGGTCACGTCGCCGCTCCCGTCATCGACCTGGGTGACCAGCACGGTGTCGGTGGTGACGGCCGCCCACCAGCGCTCAGGGTCGGCGGCGCGGTCGACGGGGTACTCGTTGGGTTCCTGGTCGTTCGGGTCGGCCAGGGCGACATCGGGGATGAACAGGTGCCGGGGCACCTCGTGTAATGCCTGGCGCCATCTCGGGTCGGTCAGCTGGCCAGCGTCTGTGAGCTGATCGGCCAGGCGCTCAGTGCGCGCGGCCAGATCGGCTGGCGTGTCGTCGTTCACCCGGGTCCGCCCTTCCGTGCCCGTAGATCCGGCCGTGCTGCGCCCGGCCCGCTGGGTTGATGTAGCCTCAGCATGATCCTGGATGATGCCAAACTGCAATAGTGCAGATTGGATTTAGCCAAAAAATCTTTGACCCAGTGACGTCACTCGGTCAATTTGGTCACATCCGTAACAGGTGCTCGCAGGCAGGAACCCTCATATGGCGACACGGCGTAGCCCGACGGCCCGTCATCGGCGGCTGATCGGTGATCTCAAACGGCTGCGCGAGGCGGAGGGCCTGTCCCGTGAGCAGGTGGCCGAGCGCATCGGCTCCTCTGAAACGTCGATCTTCCGTTACGAGAAGGGCGAGTCACGGCCCCAGCCAGGGGTGGTGGCCGCCATGCTCGACGTGTACGGCGTCGGCGGCGCCGAGCGGGACGAGTTGCTGGAGATGGCCAGGGACGCCCGCAAGCGCGGGTGGTGGCACCGCCACCGCCAGTCCCTCAAGCCGGGATTCGACTCCTATATCGGCCTAGAAGCGGCAGCGGCCATCGTCCGCACCTACGAGGCGCAGGCGGTTCCCGGCCTGCTCCAGACCGAGGCGTACGCCAGGGCGAGCATCGAGGCGACCTCCATCGACGTCCTGCCAGCCGAGGTAGATGAGAGGGTCGACGTCCGCATCTCGCGCCAGGACTTGATCACCCGCTCGACCGACCGTGTCCAGATCATCGCCGTCCTGGACGAGGCCGTGCTGCGCCGTCAGGTCGGCGGCCCCGATGCGATGCGAGAGCAGATCCGCCACCTGATCAAGATGGCCGCAGAGCCCAACGTGGTGATCCACGTCCTCCCGTTCGCCGCTGGCGCGCACCCCGGGATGGATGGCCCGTTCGTCCTGCTCAGCTTCCCCGAGCCCGAAGATCCCGACCTGGTCTACCTGGAACAGGCCACCAGCGGCCTCGTCCCAGAAGAACCCGGGGAAGTCCGCCGCTACACCCTGATGTTCGGAACCCTGCTCGGCAAGGCCCTGCCAGCCGAGGAGTCGGTAACCTTCATGACAGCGATCACGGAGAATGAATCATGAACCCAACATGGGTAAGGAGGCGTGGGATGACCACGCAGGATAACCGCTCCCGTGGCGGGTGGCGGAAGAGTCCCTACAGCACCAACGGCGGCAACTGCGTCGAGGTCAGCGTGCTTGACCGCGATGAGGTGGCGGCCGGCCACAAGGCCGGCGCCGACAAGTTGTTCGTCATGCGGGACTCCAAGGACCCGGCCGGCCCCCGCCTGTACTTCACCGAGGGCGAATGGGACGCCTTCGCCCGCGGCATGAAGGACGGCGCGTTCGACGACCTGAGCTGACACGTTTGGCTCGGTACGGCCCAGGTAGGGGGCATCGCTATGCCTGCCACAGAAGGCTCGCCGCCGAGGGATGGGAGGGGCTTCAGCCCGGATCGGGACGCGGCCCGCTCTGGGCCAATGTGCGTGCCCGGTCAGGGGCCGGCACCGTCCCGGCGGAAAAGCCTGTGCCAATGGCCTCGGATTGGGCGTTTCTTCGTCTTCTCAGCGATCTGTCCGGTGTTTGTTCTCACTGGCCTGTCCTACTTCTTCCGTGGCCATCTGCTGTGGCGGCCGTCGCCACGGGCGGCGTTCAGGGAGTCCATAGCCGGGACCGAGCCGGGCGCGTCGGCAGTGCCGCGAGTAGTGCCCGGTCGGCCCAGTTCAGGTTCGGGCGGCGCGGCTGCCGCCGCTGCAGGATGGCGAGTTGGTGGCGCAGGATCAAGATTTCGGCGGTCT
>DATKQH010000159.1:0-51103 GCA_035532775.1 Streptosporangiaceae bacterium | reverse complement strand
TTCGACGACCCGGCGGCGGCCTCGGTCCAGGCGACCGCGCGCGCTATCTCGTCGCTGCCCGGCACGGTGACGGTGACGAACAGCGACATCAGGCACACGCCTGCTCCCGCCGCCTCCTCGGCGGCGGACACGGCCGGGAAGGGCCGGAACTGCAGGCTGACCCGTTTGGGGTAAGGGCCGGGCGTGATCAGGCGGGCCAGGACGTCCGCGGTGACGTTCTGCCGCGGCGCCTCGTGCCAGGCCCAGCTGACCGGCTGGGTCGCCGGCAGCGCGAGCACGTCGGTGAGCCGCGATCCGAACTGGCCGCCACAACCGAAGTCTCCACGGTTCGAGGGGAACCCCGGACGCCGCCGACCGCATGTCCGAGGCACTCTGGGGCTGACCCCAGGCTGATCCCAGGCCGAACTGCAACCAGAACTGCAACCAGAAAGGATCACGATGAGCGACACATCAAGAAAGAGCAGGTCAGAAGCCTAAATTCGAGTGGGGCGGGTGGGGATCGAACCCACGACCGGCGGATTATGAGTCCGCTGCTCTGACCGGCTGAGCTACCGCCCCATGCATCGGGGTGCACATTACCGCAGGCCTTCGCTGCTGTTCACCGGCCAGCGACCAGGTACAGGACCCGGCATCCGATCCCGTCACGCCGACCAGCAGCTATCAGGGTCCTACCGGACACTGAGCTGCATCGCCATGGCGTGCTCCACCAGGGATATGAGCACGTCCTTCGTGGACCCTCTGCCCCGGGCGTCGCACCGCACGATCGGCACCTCGCGGCCGAGGGACATGGCCTCCCTCACGTCGTCGACGGCGTGCGGGAAGTCGCCGTAGAAGCCGTTGACGGCCACGATGAACGGCAGGCTCGCCGACTCGAAGTAGTCCACCGCGGGAAACGAGTCCGCAAGCCGGCGTGTGTCCACGAGCACTACCGCGCCGATCGCGCCCTGGATCAGGTCGTCCCACATGAACCAGAACCGGTGCTGGCCGGGAGTGCCGAACAGGTACAGCACCAGGCCGGCGTCGAGGGTCACCCGGCCGAAGTCCATCGCAACCGTCGTCGTCGTCTTGTCCGGTGTGTGCGACAGGTCATCGACGCCATCACTGACTGACGTCATGACCGCCTCGGTCGTCAGCGGCGTAATCTCCGAGACCGAGCCGACGAAGGTCGTCTTGCCCGCGCCGAAACCGCCCGCCACGACGATCTTGACAGATGTTACGGCAGCGTCAGCGTCAAGCTTCGGAGCGGTCTTAGAGCTTGCGAAGTCCACTAAGCACCCTTTCAAGAAGGTTGAGATCCGGCCGGCCATGCGCGTGGTCCGCCTGGTGGACCCGGACCAGTCCCTCCATCGCCATGTCCCCGATCAGGACGCGGGCGACTCCGAGCGGCATTCGCAGGACCGCGGAAATCTCAGCAACGGAGCGCCAGTCGCGGCAGTATCCAAGAATGGACTGGCATTCCGGGCTCAATACGGAAAGATCGCGGGCTTCATAGTGTGATGCCGACACCATAGCCTCGATCTGCAACTGATAACTGGGTTTTGTCCGGCCTCCAGTTACCGCATAAGGGCGCACAAGCGAACTGGACTGTTCGCCCAGCCCGAACGCAATGTCGGGCACGCCAAAACTGTCCGGAGACCGGGCGACACCGTCACGCCCGTCCGCCGGCCCCGGCCGGTGACTGTCCATTCCGGACCTGCCACCGTCCGCCATCCACTCATCGTGGCGGGGAACCGACACCGATCGCTCCTGTCATTACCCGCCAGCACCAGGCCAGCTGGGAGGGGACGAACCACGCATGTCTGGCGTAAGGGCACTGCCAACCCTCTCCACCATCAGCGCCATCTCGTAGGCAACCAGGCCCATGTCGCAATCGGCTGCCGCGAGGACAGCCAGGCTCGAGCCGTCACTGATGGCCATCACGATGAGCAGGCCGCGCTGCATCTCGACGACGGTCTGCGAGACCGCACCGCCCTCGAATACCCGGGCGGCACCCTGAGTCAGGCTGGTAAGCCCGGATGTGACCGCGGCAAGCTGGTCGACCCGCTCTGCGGGAAAGCCCTGGGAGAACGCCATCGGCAGGCCATCAGAGGAAACGACGATGGCATGCGCGACCGAGGGCACTCGCTCAACGAAGTTGGTAACCAGCCAGTTGAGATCCTGTGCCGGACGGGTAAGCGGACTCACCGGCTCTCCTTCCTGTCGTGACGGGTGGACCCGACGCCTGCGGAATCCGGCGTCTGGGACTCCTCTGACCACACTTGTGGAGTTCTCACACCTAGCATGACTGCGTCAGCGCTCTCATGTCACCCATCACTGGGGAACGTCATCCGTTCCCTCATCGTTGTCGGCGCCACTTGCGGCGCGTCCCTCTCGCATTCCTCGCTGCAGACTAGCGAACCGGTCTCTAGTAGCGGCTGCGGACCGTACGGCCGCTGGCGCAGCGTTTTCCTGTGCCGCTCCCGGTATCAGGTTCGCCTTAGGAACTCGCCTTGGCAAGCCCGCCAGCGTGGTTCCACCCGATACCGGAGCCACCGCAGCCTCAGCTACCTTCCAGCCTTCATCGGCCGGCGACGACCACGCCCTGGTCGGAGCGCGCTCGGCCTGGTCACTCGAGGCGTCCAGAGCAGGACGACCGCGGCGGAACCAGTCCGACTCGACGGCCTCGAAGATAGGCAGCCTGTTGTCCTCTTCCACTGACGCCGCCGGGGGGATGATCACACCGCCATTTGTCGACCCGTAGCGGGAGTCCCGCGAGAGGAAACTGCCTCCCGATCCGCGCGCAGAAGCGGCAGGCGCGCCCAGGACCGCATGTTCTGGCTGGTCACTCGGCCACGCGGCGGCATGCTGGGAGGCCTGATCACCCGGCCAGTCAGCCGCGGACTGAGCCGGCTCGTCGGCCCCCCATGCGGCTGCGGGCTGCGCCGGCCGCGCAGGCTGCTCACCCGTTCCTGCCGCGGCCGGCGCCGACCATTCATTCTCGATCGCCTGCGACGGCACCGGCGGGTACTCAGCGAAGGCGGCCGGCTCAGCGTAGGCGGCTGGCGAGTCACCCTCGATCACGTGGTTCGGGCCGGTCGAGGTCAGCCCGAACCGACCCGGATACGGGCCCGCGCCCGGAACCCGCTGCGGGCCGAGCATAGTGCTCGCATCCTCCTCGGCCTGCTGTGGCGGCGCGAACCTGGGCGTACGCGCTGCCGCGACCTCCTGCTCGGCGGTCGGCTGGCTGGTGGCCGGCCATTCGCCTGAGCCGACCGGGCCGCCGGCACCTGCGGGCGCCGGACCGGCGGGGCCGGTAATGCCCGCCGGTCCCGATCCGATAGCGAACCTGGCCAGCGGCTCGGGGAACCGGCCAGGGCCAGCGGGCCTGGCGGCACCCTCATGTACAACGACCTCGTCAGGCAACCAGACGAGCGCGGTCAGGCCGACGCCGGTCGCGGGGCGAAGGCGGACCCTGATACCGTGCCTGGCCGCCAGCCTGGCGACCACGAACAGGCCCATCCGGCGGGACACGGCCACATCCACCACCGGCGGGTTGTCGAGCCGCCAGTTCGCGTGCGCCATCTCCTCGGTGCCCATCCCGACCCCGAGGTCGCTGATGTCCAGTAGCACTCCCCCGCTGGTCAGCAGATGGCCGGAGACGTTGACCGGGGTGTCGGCGGAAGAGAACGACGTCGCGTTCTCGGCCAGCTCGGCGAGCAGGTGAACGACGTCGTTGACCGCCTGGCCGCGGACGGAGATTCCCGGCTGGACGTTCAGGTTCACCCGCTCGTACTGCTCGATCTCCGAGATCGCTGCCCTGAGGACGTCGACAAGCGGAACCGGCTGGTTCCACCGCCTGCTCGAGTCGTGGCCGGCGAGGACCAGCAGGTTCTCCGAGTTGCGGCGCATGCGGGTAGCGAGATGGTCCATCTGGAACAGGCTGCCGAGTCGCTCGGAATCCTGCTCACCCTGCTCAAGCTCGTCGATCAGCCTGATCTGCCGCTCGACGAGGGACTGGCTGCGACGCGACAGGTTGACGAACATCGCGTTCACGTTGCCGCGCAGGGCCGCCTCGTTGGCGGCCAGCCGTAGCGCTTCGCGGTGCACCTGATCGAACGCCCGGGCGACCTCACCGATCTCGTCAAGGGAATCTACGTCAATCGGCTCGACGTCGGCCGGAGCGACTTCGCTGTCAGCCTCGCTCATGCGGCGCACCGTGTCCGGCAGCCTGACGCCAGCGACATCGAGTGCACCTGCACGCAGCCGCCTGAGCGGTCGCACCATCGACCGTCCGATGATGATGGTGAAGATCAGCGCGAGCAGCAGGACGAGCAGAACACCCGCCCCGATGATCAGCGCGGTCACGATCGCGCCCTTGCGCAGCACTCCAGCCCGGGCGATAACCGCGTTAGTCAGCTTCTGCGCGACCGAGCCCATCTGGATGTCGACGGTGTTCGACATGGCCCCGTACCAGTCCGCCGGGCTAGTCGGATCGGTCGCTAGCGAGTGGCTGCTGCCCTGCAGCGAGATCGCCTGAAGTTCCTCGGCGTTGGCCAGGTAGACGAACGAGTTGTTGACGCTGGTATTCCAGATCTGCTGCTGTCTGACGCTGGCAGAAATATTGAATGACGCCTGGTCGCTCTGCTGCGCTGACTGGGCAGCTTCAAGCGCGGACTGCTGGCCGGCGCCGAAGGAACCTTGCAGGAGGGCCGCAGCCAGGATCGCCCGCTGCTCAGAAGCGACTTCCTGCATAGCCGAAACAAGACCGAGCACGTGAACCGTCTGCGCGAGCGACGGGTCGCTGGCTGCCTGGGCGATCTGATCGTTCAGAGCGAGTACGTCGTCGATCACATTGGTGTACTCCTGCACGACGACCAGCGCAGGCAGCTTCGTCCCGGTGGCAACCTTGCGCAGGTAGGGCAGCCCGTTCAGCGACGTCAGCGCTACCTTGGCGGCTAGCCGCGCCTGGGCCGAGTAAGACTGATCGATCTGACTGGCCATGCTGCGAACCTGAGCGGCCGCTCGATTCGTCACGCCGAACTCCTGGTCAATCACCGAGAGCTGGGGGGACGCGTCAGCGGCGCCACGGCCCCCCGCACTTGCGCCCATGGCG
The DNA here is from genome assembly GCA_035532775.1 of Streptosporangiaceae bacterium. Classification (GTDB taxonomy): domain Bacteria; phylum Actinomycetota; class Actinomycetes; order Streptosporangiales; family Streptosporangiaceae; genus Chersky-822. The sequence continues at coordinate 46,011 of DATKQH010000159.1, read as the reverse complement.
ATGAAGACGACTATCTGGTCCCGCTCGTCTTCCAGCGCCTGGGACAGGGCGACGATGTGCTGCCCGAGCGTGGCGAGTGTCTCGACGCGCTGGTACGCGAGGGCGTTGCGCACCGATGCCGTGATGCTGATGCTGCCGAGGACCACCGCGCTGGCGGTCGGGATGACGATCAGGAGCAGCAGCCGGGAACGCACGCGCCAGTTGCGCAGGGCCCGGCGAGAGTTACGCCGTCCCTGTCTGGCGCCCGCGTCGGGGCTCAGCGGGTCGCTCGACTGCCCGTCGGGCACACCAGCGGCAGGCGGCTGCGCTGCCTGGGCCTGCATCGTGGCCCAGGGCTGGTTATCGCCGCCCTCGGAGCTGGTTCCTTGGGCCTTCTTGGTTCTGGACGGCACAGTTCCTGCGCCTCTCAAATGGTCACAGCGGCGAGCCCGCACACTGGTGGAACTAGCAGTGGAGGCGACATCATGGTGCACCCCTTCCCAGGTGAAGACTCCGCGAGCCCTGCGCGGCACAGCTGAGCGACACATCTGAGAGGCATGCCCGCCTGCAGGTCGGTGTGACGTGCGTCAGCACAAACAAAATGACACAGCACGACCGGCGTACGTCATCCTCACGGTATCTCCCGACTCCAGCAGGGTACTGCCTAACATCGCCACTCGTCACCCGAACTGTCCGTATAATCGTGCGGGCACGTGCTCATAATCAACCCAGTGCGCGAAGGAGCCCCGTGAGGTTTGCGCAGGCCAGCGCCCCAATGGAACGCCACTTGCCAGGTCACATCCGGCCGGGGCGGGTGGTGTCCCTGGCAATCGCCGCACTGACGATCATCCCGCTCGCCGCCGGCTGCCGGGTCGGCGGCGCGGCATCGGGCCATCCGGTCCAGAACGCCACCATCACCGTTGCCGCGATCCAGGGAGTGGACAACGCCCCGCTGTACATCGCCCACAACAACGGAACGTTCAGCCGAGCCGGGCTCGACGTGCAGATCCGCACGTTCCACTCGGTGAGCGCGGAGCTGCAGGCACTGAGCAATGGCAAGGTCGACATCGCGGCAGGCGACTACGTCGACTTCTTTTCGATAGTGAGTAAAACGACAAGGCCGTTCCTGAGCATCGTCGCTGACGGCTATCACGCGGCGCCTGGCGTGATGGAAGTGCTCACCTATCCCGGCTCGGGCGTCACGACGCCCCGTAGTCTGGTGCACCATACGGTCGGTACGCCTGCTCCGCAGGGCATTCCGGCCAGCACCAGCAAGCCCTACAGCCTTGAGACCCTGGCCACCGACTCGGTCCTGACCAACGCCGGAGTCGACCCGAAGCAGGTCACATGGAAGCCGATGGACGAGAGCAAGCTCATCGGCGCGCTGAAGAGCCATGAGGTGGCCGCGATCCTGGTCGCGGAGCCCTATATCTTCCAGGCGGAGAGCAGCCTTGGCGCCGTCGTCGTGCTCGACTCATGCAGCGGTGCCACCGCCAACCTGCCGCTGTCGGGCTACTTCGCGACGTCTTCGTTCGTGCACAACCACCAGGCCGCGCTCAGCGAGTTCCGCTCAGCCCTGCAGCACGCGCAGGAAGGCGCTGTGCTCCCTGGTCCCGTTCGTGCCCAGCTAGCGACTGATCCGACCATGAACATGCAGTCGGCGTCGCTCGTCACCATCGGGTCCTATCCGACGTCACTGAACGCGGCCAGCCTGCAGCGGGTCGCCGACCTGATGTTCAATGCCGAGATGCTGAGTCATTCGCTCAGCGTCAGCGGCATGATTGCCCACTGAGCAGCCAGCCTGCCTCAGCTTCCCCATGCGGGCTTCGGGAACTCGATCGCTGTCGAGCCTGCCTCGTGCACCGGGAGGACCTGGACGTAGCTACCTGACTGCCACTGAGAGATGAAGGCTGCCGACTGCGGGTTCAGGTTCCTGCCGAGTTTGTCGAAGCGGGCCGGACCTTGCACGGTCTGAAGAGTGACCGGACCGTGCAGGTACCTCATGATCTTCGCGTTGTTTGTCCCGCCGGTCGCGACGACCGCGTCTGCCGCGATCTGACCCACCGAGAACGCCTCAGCCACGTCAGCATTTATTCCGGCGGCAGTGCCGCCGTAGCGGGCGATATATTCTTCCACCATCGCGTTGCTCAGCGCGTTGCTGTATGCCCCGTACCAGCCGTCCGGCACCATCATCCCGTTGGCGTTCGCCTTGCCCACGGTGCCTTCGAACAGCTGGCCCTGGTCGGGACCGGAGACCGCGATGAAGATCTTCGGATTGTAGTGATTCTGTTCGAACACCTTCATGAACGTCGCGACGGTGGGGACGTCCGTCGAGCCGAGGACCACCATCTGCGCGTTGGTAGCGACAACGGCCTCGGCCGGAGCCTTGTAGGCGGACAGCTTCTCGGTGAAGGCCGTCTTGCTGCCATACAGCGTCTTGACTCCGAGCGCCTCAAGGTCATGCTGCGCGGTCCGAACGGCGGGTGTCGCGAAGGGATCGTTCACCGTCGGGTACGCCGCTGTCTTCGGTCGCTCACTGGCTGGAAGCGACTTGATCCACTGGATAAAGGGCTTCATGTACAGCGCGACCGGCAGGCTGGGGCTGAACAAGTTGTGGTACTTCTCGTTCGCCGGCGTGGTGTAAACGGATTCCGCCGCCCCGGCACCCTCGATCATCGCGTACCCGTACTTAGCCATTGCCTGTTCCGCCGGAGCGGTCAGCAGCGACGAGAACGGCCCCAGGGTCATGTCAACGTGGTCGGCCGTGATCAGCGTCCGGTAGTTAGCGGCCACCTTGGCGGGCGAAGTGTTGTCGTTCAGGATGATCAGCTTCACCGGCCGACCGAGGAGGCCACCGTGCTCGTTGACATCGCTCTGCCACAGCCGGTAGCCACGCTGGAATGCCTGGCCGTCACCGGCGAAACCGCCGGTGAGCGATAGCGAGATTCCGATGACGATGGGCCGGCTGGCCTTCGGCGTGCTTGTTGCGCCACTAATCGTGCCGCAGCCCGCCAGCATGGCCGCTACCGTCGCTGTGGCGATGGCGATCAGCCGAGGGCGCCGAGGTCTCATCTCCGGGTCATCCTTCCTTATCGTCCCCCACCTGCTCGGTGGCCAGCTGACACAGTGCGGTGCTCCGTCAAGGACACGGCTAGGGGATGCTCGGCAGCGGCGGGACGCGGATAGCGAGTCGTGATTCACAGTACTGAAGTTTTGACCGATTAGTCGCCCACACGGCGAACTAGCTGCCTACACCCAGTTCGCGCGCGATAATCATCCGCTGTACCTCCGAGGTGCCCTCGCCGATTTCGAGCACCTTGGCGTCGCGGTAGAACCGGCCGACCGGGAACTCGTTCATAAAGCCGTAGCCGCCGAAGATCTGGGTGGCGTCGCGAGCGTTGTCCATCGCGGCGTTCGACGCGGTCAGCTTGGCGATCGCCGCCTCCTGCTTGACCGGCTGGCCGCCCACCAGCCTGCCAGCCGCGTCGTACCAGGCCAGCTTCGCGGTCGCGGCCCGCGCCCGCATGTCGGCGATCTTGAACTGGATCGACTGGTAGTGGCCGAGATGGTGGCCGAACGCGGACCGTTCCGCCACGTAACGCAGGCACTCGTCGACGCAGCCCTCCGCCAGGCCGGCTGCCAGCGCCGCGATCGCGATCCTTCCCTCATCGAGAATCCGCAGGAACTGAGCGTAACCGCGGCCTGGCTCGCCGAGCAGATGGCTGGCCGGCACCCGGACGTCGCTGAGCGAGAGCTCCCTGGTGTCCGAGGCGCACCAGCCGACCTTGGAGTACTTCGGGCCGACGGTCAGGCCGGGTGTCCCGGCCGGGACGATAATCGAGGAGATCTCGGGCCGTCCGTCCGACCGGCCGGTGATCGCGAGCATGGTGATCGCCGAGGTGATCGAGGTGCCTGAGTTCGTGATGAACGCCTTGCTGCCGTTGATCACCCACTCGTCGCCATCGCGGCGCGCGGTCGTCCGCATGCCGCCGGGGATGTCGGAGCCGCCTCCTGGCTCGGTGAGGCCGAACGCCGCCAGCCGCTCGCCGCGGCACAGCTCGGGCAGCCACCGGGCGCGCTGCTCGCCGGTCCCGTACCGGTAGATCGGCATCGCGCCGAGCGCCACGCCCGCCTCGAGCGTGATCGCCACCGAAGAGTCGACCCGCGCGAGCTCGTGCAGCGCGAGGCAGAACGCGAAGTAATCGCCGCCCATGCCACCGTACTCCTCGGGGAACGGGAGACCGAAAAGCCCGAGTTTGCCCATACCGGCAACTAGCTCGTACGGAAACTCGTTACGCTCATAGAAGGCGCCGATCACGGGAGCTACGGCCGTGCGGGCGAAGTCCATGACGGTGCTGCGCAGGGCCTCATGCTCATCGTCCAGACTGAAGCTGATCACGGCAGCGATGCTACCTGCCGTCATCTGGACCAGCGCTAGGCTGTAAACCTGGCCACGGCTGGGGCATTCTCGCCTGATTGGCGGGCAAGGCCGGTATCGAGAGAGGAGCGCGCTGTGATGGTGACGCGGACCTGCCCGGACTGCGCGACCGAGGTCGGCTCTGACGACCTCATCTGCTTCACCTGCGGAGCCAACCTGCCTAGGGTCAGGTCTGCCGACGAGCCGCCGCTTCCGATTACGGTCGCGCAGAAGGCCGTCTCAGCGGACAAGGCCGGCCGCTTGATCTCGTCCGCGGTCCTGCGGATCAGCTTCCCCGCAGGAAACGTGGAAGTGCCGGCCGGCACGTCGGTCCTGCTGGGCCGGGACCCCGCCGAATCGCTCGTCGCCGCCGCCTTCGACCAGTGCGAGAACGTGTCGCGGCGGCACGCACTGGTCACCGTCGACGATTCCGGGCGGGCAACGATCAGGGACGAGAACTCGACCAACGGCACATTCGTGAACAACGACCGGCTGCTGCCTGGCACCGACATCCGGCTGGTCGACGGCGACACGGTCCGGCTCGCCGCCGACGTGACCGGCAAGGTGACGATCCTGCAGTAGCGGCGGGCTTGCGGTGGCGGCTGGCGCTAGAGGTCCTGGCCGGCGGCCCACCACGGCGAGCCAGGCTCGTCCGACATGAACCAGGGCCGGTACGCGTCCGACGTGCCCCGCAGGCCCGGCAGGTCCCGGCCGCCCAGCGCGCCGGCAGCACCGGAGCCGGCGAGCAGGTCATCGCCGAGCCCGCCGCCAGGAGTCCCGTCCGGGCCGCTCCGCCCGTCCTCGCCGGCTCCGGCCGCCTGCTCGCCGGCTCCGGCCGGCTGCTCGCCGGCGCCGGCCTCTCCGTCGGCGGCAGCGGCCGGCCCGGCGGGCTCGTCCTGCTCCGGCACCGCGTCGGGCCCGGTCAGCTCCCCCCGCTCCGGTGCCGGGTCCGGTCCGTCCGACGGCCTCGGCGGCGACTCCGCCGGTCCGCGTCCCGTCTCAGCGAGCTGCGGGGCCGCTGACGGGTGATTCTCGGCGAGCTGGCTGAGCCGCAGGCGCAGGTTGTCGAGTAACTCCGACGGCGGCCGCGCCTGGCCGTCGGGCTCGCCGCCGCTCCCCGGCCCACGAGCGGGCACATCCATCGAGCGCATGCCCACGATTGTGCTCTCACCGCGCCAGCCGCTCCGCCGAACCGGCTAACTTGCCTGATACGCGATGATACCGCCTTCATTACCGTTTCGGCTGGTATCCATGTTGCGCGAGTGAGCCCAGAATTGGTCTGTTGTTCAGACCACATGTCGTGACATGATCGGCGCAAGATCCCCCCTCTCAGCCAACGGAGGCAACGGTGACGGGGCTCAGTACATCAGCGGCAGAAACAGGGCTCAGGCGCAATGCCGTCGGGCTGCGCGAGGTCCTGTTCCAGAGCATCACCGACATGGCTCCGGGCGCGGCGATCGCCGCATCGATTCCGGCCGGAGTCGCGTTCGCGGGCGGCGCGCTCCCGCTCGCCGTCGTCTTCGCCCTCATCGCGTCGCTGTTCACGGCCTGGACGATCAGCCAGCTCGCCAAGGAAATACCGGCGGCCGGATCTCTGGCGACCTACGCAGCCCGCGGCATCCACCCGGGCGCGGGGTTCCTGGTCGCCTGGGCCTACGTGATGGTCGGCTGGCTGGTCGCGCCGCTGGTGCTGCTGCAGCTCGGCTTCACGACGGCGGCAACGCTCAACACCGAGTTTGGCTGGCCCGCCAACCTGTGGTGGCCGTGGGCGATCCTCGGGATGCTGATCGTGTTCGCCGTCGGCTACTTCGGCATCCGTGCGTCCGCGCGGCTGGGCACGATCCTCGGGATCTTCGAGATCGCGGTGTTCTTGATCATGGCGGTGCTCCTGGTGTTCCACGCGGGCGGGCACAACACGCTGTCCGTCTTCACCACGAAGCACACGCCCCCGGGTCAGTACCACGGCCTATCCGGTGTCATCGCGGGCTCGGTCTTCACGACACTGGCGTTCCTCGGGTTCGAGAGTGCGGCACCGCTGGCCGAGGAAGCCCGCAATCCGCGACGCACCGTGCAGCTCGCCGTGCTGCTGTCGACCTTGCTCATCGGCGCCCTGTACGTGTTCACGACCTACGCGATTGATGTCGGGTTCGGGCCGTCGAAATTCGCGAGCTTCACCACCGGCACCGGCAGCGCGTCCTGGGAAGGGGTGGCGAGGACCCTGTACGGGCTGTTCTGGGTGCTTGTCTTCTTCGCGATCATCAATTCGACGATCGCCAACTCCAACGCCGGCGTGAACGTCGCCAGCCGCACCGCGTTCGCCATGGGCCGGGTCCGCGCCTTCCCGCCGGTGTTCGCGCAGGTCAGCGCCCGGCACCGGTCGCCGGTGCCCGCGATCGCGGCAGGCACGGCCATCGGCCTCGCAGTCATGCTGGGGCTCGGCTTCGGCTACGACCCGGTCACGGCGTTCGCCATGATCGGCACCGCGCTTGTCATTTTGCTGGTCGGCATCTACCTGGTCATGAACGTGGCGTGTATCGGCTACTTCGCACGCGGGTCCCGCGGCTTCAACTTCCTCTCGCACCTGATCGTCCCGGTGCTCGGCATCGCCGCCTTTATTCCGGCGTGGCTTGCCGGGGCCGGCATCAAGGCTCCCGGCCTGAGCTTCATCACGCCGCTCAGCACGCCGTTCTCCTATATGGGGCCGGCCGTGGCCGTCTGGATGATCATTGGCATCATTTACCTGGTGTACCTGTACATGCGTCATCGCCAGCGGATCGTGGACGTCGGGCTGATCCATCTTGACGCCGAGCTGACTTCCGAACCCGCGGGAGCCGAGCAGTCATGACCGATCTTGAAGTGATCACCTTCCGCCCGGAGGCCGAGCAGTACGCGTGGACGTTCGGCGGGGCGGCGCCGGTGGCCAGGATCCGCACGCCCGTCGTGCTCGACGTCTTCACCGAGGACGCCTTCTTCGGCCGGGTGCGCAGCGAGAACGACCTGGTCTCGCAGGTGTGCGAGTTCCCGTTCGTGAACCCGCAGACCGGCCCGTTCTACATCGAGGGCGCGGAGCCAGGCGACACCCTCGCCGTGCACTTCGTGTCGATCACCCCGGCCAGGGACTGGGGCGCGTCGACCACGATCCCGCTGTTCGGCGCGCTCACGAACACGCATCTGACCGCCCTGCTCAACGAGCCGCTGCCCGAGCTGGTCTGGATGTACCAGCTCGACCGCGCCGCCGGGACCTGCCGGTTCACCGCCCGGCACGGCGACTTCACCGTCGACCTGCCGATGAATCCCATGCACGGCACCGTCGGGGTCGCCCCCGCCAACCTGGAGGCACGCAGCGCCCTGGTACCCGACGCATTTGGCGGAAATATGGACACGCCGGAGATGTGTGCGGGAACAACCTGTTACCTGGGCGTGAACGTGGAGGGCGCGCTGTTCTCGCTCGGCGACGGTCATGCCCGCCAGGGCGAGGGCGAGACCTGCGGGGTGGCGGTCGAGACCGCGATGAACACGGTCCTGGTCGTCGACCTGATCAAGGGCACGCCCTGCCCGTGGCCCAGGCTGGAGAACGACCACTACATCATGACGGCCGGATCGGCCCGCCCGCTCGAGGACGCGTTCCGGATCGCCCAGGTCGAGCTGATCGACTGGATGGCCGGCGCGTACGGCATGGACCGGATGGACGCGTACCAGCTCGTCAGCCAGGGTGTCGAGGCGCCGCTGGCGAACGTCGTGGACGTCAACTACACCTCGATCGCCAAGATGCCCAAGCGGTACCTGCCGGGTGCGGCGGTGATGGACGGGACGCACGCCAGGCTGAGCGAGCTGGGCGCCCAGTACCGGAGCTGACCGGGCAGGCCGGCCGTCAGGAGCTGCGGATGTAGACCGGCGTGCCCGGCGTGCGGACCAGCTTGTGGAAGAACCCGGCGATGTCCATCGGGATCCGCACGCAGCCATGCGAGACCGGACGCAGCGGCACGTACCACTCGCCGTGGATCGCGTACTTGGTGCCGATGAAGAACACCGAGTTGAACATGCGGCCGAGTTCCACGTTGATCCAGCCCGGCAGGTACGCCGTGGTCCTGAAGTTACCGGTCGGCGTGATCGCCCGCGCGCAACCGCTGCTGGTGCAGTACCGGTATCCGCCGCCGGTCGAGACGTGGCTGATCAGCGCGACCCGGCCGGACCGGTACAGGACCAGGGTGCGGCGGGACAGGCTGATCTCCACCCGCAGCCGCCCGCCGCCCGGCACCAGCGCCCGCGGCGGGCGCGGATGCGCGAGCGCCTTCCTGGTCGTGGACCCGACCTGCCCGGTCACGGTGAGGTGCTGAACCTCCTGGAACGCCCAGACGGCCTCCTGCGTGAACGGGCCGAAGTAGCCATCGAACCGGCCGGGGAAGTAGTGCCACGCGGCCAGCCTGTGCTGCAGCGCGCGCACGTCCGTGCCGCGCATCCCGACCCTGAGCACCCTGGTTCCGGGCTCCGACGCCGTCTCCAGGTGCGCCCTTGGGCCGTCCCGCGCCGCCGGGGCCGCGCGCGTGCTGGCCGCCGCCCCTGAGGTCGGGGCGGCGTGCGCCGTGGCAGCGCCCTGCCCCCAGGCAGCGGCCGCGATGCCGGTCGTCAGCAGCGGCGCAAGCAGATACGGACGCAGGACGCGTCGCATGATGAGCTCCCCCGGTCGAAGCGCCGGCCGCAACCGGCACCTTCAGGACTATCACACCCTTGACATGTGACCGATTGGTCACCTATTCTCGCTGGCATGGATGACGTGTTCCGTGCGCTGGCCGATCCGACCCGGCGGGGCCTGCTCGACGACCTGTTCCGCCAGGACGGACAGACGCTCAGCGCACTCGAAGCGCGCTTTCCGATCACGCGCTTCGGGGTGATGAAGCACCTGAAGCAGCTCGAAGAGGCGGGGCTCATCGTCACCAGGCGGCGTGGCCGCGAAAAGCTCCACTTCCTCAACCCGGTGCCGATCCGGCTGATCCACGACCGGTGGGTGAGCAAGTACGCCGAGCCGTGGGCAGCAGGACTCAGCGAGATCAAGCAAGAACTGGAGAAGCAGATGGAGAAAGTGTTCGAGATCTACATCCGCACGACTCCCGAGCGACTGTGGGAGGCGATCACCGACCCGGAGATCAGGGCCAATTACAACTTCGGCGCGGCGGTCCGGTCCGACTGGACGCCGGGTTCCCGGCTGGAGATGGGCGCCCCGCTGGCCGACGGGCTGCTCAGCGAGGGCGAGGTCATCGAGGTCGACCCGCCGCGGCGGCTCGTTCACACGATGACCGCGCTGTGGAGCGACGAGGTGAAGCAGGAAGGCTCGTCGAGAGTCACCTGGGAGATCCAGCCCATCAGCGATTCGTGCCGGCTGACGGTCACCCACGACCAGATGCGCGAAGGGGCCAACGACCAGATCTACGGCGGCTGGCCGATGATCCTGTCCGGGCTCAAGACCTGGCTCGAGACGGGTCAGCTGCTGACCACGCCTGGCTCGCTGATGTACTCAGGCGCCTAGCGGGCCGCCGCGATGGCCCAGTCGCCATGGTGACTGGGCCATCGGTGTTGCCTGCCGCCTGACCGCATGGACCGGATGTAGCCGTGCCCCTGGACGGCTGTGACCAGGTAGGCGGGCAGCGACCGGCTGGCGTGCGGCGCGGTCGGATGGGCACCGCCGCCGCCCGGTCACACGGACGTCGTGGCGGATGACCTGGCCGCCCTCGCGGCGCTGCTCTGAACTGCCCGGATCTGAATCAGCCCAGGAAGCGGACCACGTCCTGCGCGTCGGCGCGCAGGGCCGCGGCGACCGGCTCCGGCAGCGGAGCGAACGGGTCAAGAACTACCTGGCCGATGGACATCGTCCAGATCGCCGCGGCGCGGCCATCGACCAGGGCGAAGGGGCGGAACAGGCCGTTGACCGTGACAATGCCGCTGGCCGTTCCGAGCACCGGCTCCCTGGCCACCCAGCCGTGCAGGAGCGGATCGTACGAACCGAGCAGCCGCGGTCGCGGAAGCTCCGCGGCCCGGTCGCGGCCGGCCGCCGAGTGGCCGGGCACCAGCTCGGCGAGCCCGTCGTCGCGGTCGCGCAGCTCGCCGGCGATCGCGCTCAGCCCGCGGCGCGCGTCCCGCAGCGGCAGCCCCGCCCACTTGGCCAGGTCACGCTCGCTCGCGGGGCCGTGGCCGACGAGATACCGCCGGGCGAGCTCGGCCAGGGCGACGTCACGGTCGAGCCGGCCGGGCGCGAACCTCGCGGGCGGCGCGCCGAGCCAGTCGCTGACCCGGACGAGCGCGTGCTGGCGCCCGATGACCGGCCCGCGGACGACCAGGCCGCGCACCGACGCCTCGGCCAGCAGGTGCACCAGTATCTGGCCCTGGGTGGCGATCCCGGCCGCGGCGAGCCGGTCCGACAGCTGAGCGCGGGTCATCGGGCCGTCGGCGGCCAGCGCCGCGTCGATCACCTCGACCGCCTTGTCAGCCTCGTCGGCGCCGACACCCTGCTGAGCCAGCCGCCGCGTGATCGCGGTGGTCACTGGCGGAGTCGTGAGCTGCTGGAGCCACCAGTAGTCCTCGGCGCCGACCAGGTGCAGGGTCCCCCGGTTCAGCCAGGTGATCAGCAGCGAGCGCTCGGCGGTCAGCGCCCGGTCGACGTCGGCCGCGGTCAGCCCGGCCGACCGGGCGCGGACGGCGAGCCTCGCACCCCGCGGGTCCTGACCCTGGACGGCGAGCAGCCGGCGGACGACCTCTACCGGGCTGGCGGCGGGCGGTCCGGAGAGCAGCTGCGCCGCGCACCGCTGCGCGACGACCTGCCTCTCGACCACCGGCGCGTCGACCGGAGCACTGGCTACCTGGCCATCGACATCCTGCACTGACCCATCGTGCCATCACCCACCGACAGCGCCGGCCCTGCTCCCGTCCCGCCCCGGGCCGCGGGCGAACCCGCGAACCTGGACGATTCTCAGTGCGTGGTCGATTCTCAGCGCATGCGGCTGACAGGCGTCCGCGATCTGAGAGAAGTCCACGATCATGGACGAGGATCGCCGGTAGTCACCTCGCCCGGGCCGGCGTCGCGCAGGTCTCGCGCACGACGGCCGCGATCCCCGGCGCGTCCAGCCGGTAGCGGCCGTAGAGCGCGGCGGGCGGCCCGATGAGCACGTACTCGTCCTCAATGCCGTGCCTGCGGAACGGCACCGCCAGCCGGTGATCGGCCAGCACCTCGGCGACGGCGCTGCCGAGGCCGCCGACGCGTCCGAGCCGTCGCGCAGCCGGACTGCCTGTCCGAACTCGAAGAACCGGGCCGGATGGCGCTTGGCGAAGTCGGCGAGCCGACTGGCCGAGGCCAGGTCGGCCGTCATCGCGACCACCCGCGGATCACGGTCGGCCAGGTCGGCCAGTTCCTCGCCCGCCACGAAGGCGGGTACCGACTTGGTGGCGATGCCCCTGACGGTGCCCCTGCGTGCTTCGCGGCCGGCTGGTCCTCCGGCCCGCTCACGCCGCGGAAGAGGTCGCGCTGCCCGGCGTCGCGCTGCCCGGTGTCACTCTGCCGGCGTCACTCTGCCTGGCGTCGCGCTGCCCGGTGTCACTCTGCGCCATATCACCACGCGCGGTGTCGGCGCGTCCGGTTCCGCATCCGCCCGCTTTCCCGCCAGGGCGCCCAGCGTCAGCCGAAGGCGGGGTGCCGGTAGACGGCGTCACCCTGCACGTAGGTCGCGAGTACCGAGGTCGCCGCGATCTCGGCCGGCGGGAGCGTGAACGGATCGCGGTCGAGCACGACCAGGTCGGCCAGCCTGCCCGGCTCGATCGAGCCGGTCACGTCGGCCAGGTGGTTCACGAAAGCCGAGCCGATCGTGTAGGCCGCCATTGCCTCGGCCAGCTCGAGTGCCTGGCCGGGCAGCAGCGGCTCGGCGTGGGCGCCGTACAGCGACCTGTTCACCGCCACGTGGATCGCACGCAGCGGGCTGGCGCTGCTCACCGCCCAGTCGCTGCCCGCGGCCAGCCGGGCACCGGAGCGCAGCAGGTCACCGAAGACGTACTGCCGTGCCGAGCGCTCCGGACCGAGAAACGGGAGGGTGAGCTCGTCCAGCTGCGGCTCGTGCGCGGCCCACAGTGCCTGCATGTTGCCGGTGACGCCGAGCCGGGAGAATCTCGGCACGTCATCGGGGTGCACCACCTGCAGATGGGCAATGTGGTGCCGGTGGTCGTTGCTCCCGTTGGCGGCGCGGGCGGCCGCGACCGCGTCCAGGCACTCGCGCACGGCCCGGTCGCCGATGGCGTGGAAGTGCACCTGGAAGCCCAGCGAGTCGAGCGAGGTCACATGCGCGCGGAGCTCGTCGGGGTCCACGTGGGACAGGCCGCGGCCGGCGGTCTGGCAGCCGCAGGAGTCCAGGTACGGCTCGAGCATGCCAGCAGTGAAGTTCTCGGCCACGCCGTCCTGCATGATCTTCACGGTGCCCGCACGGAACCGGCCCTCCTGGCCGGCCTCACGGCGCCCGAGGATCTCGTCGATCTGGTCGGCTCCCCTGCTCCGCTCCCACCACAGCGCGCCCCGCACCCGGGCCGTGAGCTGGCCGGACCGCGCCGCGGCCAGGTAGACGGGGAGCGGGTCCTGCGAGCCCAGATACGGCCCGATGATCGCGTCCTGCCAGGCGGTGATCCCGCGCTCGTGCAGGTGCCGCTGGGCGAGCAGCAGCCCGGCCAGCCGCTCATCGAACGTCGGCTTCGGCACGAACGCGCCGACGAGATCCGCCGCGCCCTCGTGCACGGTGCCCTGAAGGCCGCCGTCCTCCTCGCGCTCGAACCTGCCGTCGACCGGGTCAGGGGTGCGGGAGTCGAATCCGGCCAGCTCAAGTGCGCGGGTGCTGGCCCACCCGCCGTGCCCGTCCCGATTCAGCAGAAACGCAGGCCGGCCGCCAGTGAGCTGGTCGAGCACCTGCCGGCTCGGCGTACCTGCCTCGAACCATTCCATCCGCCAGCCGCTGCCCGAGATCCACTCCTTCTCGAGGTGAGCCGCGGTGTAGGCACCGATCCGCGCGATCGCCTCGTCCAGCGTCGCGGCGCCGATGAGGTTGCACCCGATCATCGTGACGCCGGCGAAGGCTGGGTGAACGTGCGCGTCCTGGAAGCCCGGCACCAGCGCCCGCCCGCGCAGGTCAGCGAACTCGGTCTTCGGGCCAGCGAGGTCGCCGAACGCGGCGTCGCCGGCCGCGCCGACCGCGACCACGGTGCCGCCGGCGACCGCGACCGCGGTGGCGGGCTGCCCGTCAGGCGCGGTCGCCGGGACCAGCCGCCTGCCGCCGGGGTCGGCCGTGTAGATCGCGCCGCCACCGAAGATCACGTCCGCGTAGCCCGCCATCGGCCCTCCCTTAGGTTCCTGCTAGCGGGTCCCGACGCTAGCGGGTGCCGCGCCAGACCGACGTGATCGGGTAGTGCGTCGCCGCCTGGCCGCGGTGGGGCAGGCCGTATGCCTGCTCGATCGTCCGCAGCACGTTGTAATGGCTGATCGGCGTGCCGTACCGGCCCGGGCGCACCTGCTGGCCGACGAAGATCGTGGTGATGTGATTGGAATGGCTGCTGTCGTCCTCGTCCCAGGTCACGATCAGCAGGCTGTCGTGCGTCATCGCCCACCGGGCATAGCCGGCCAGATGAGCGCGAAGCCACGTGTCCCCGGTGCCGACCGAGCAATCGTGCATGTCGTGGCACAGGTCAGGGATGACGAATGACACGGTCGGGAGCCTGGCGTAACTGGTCGCGGCGAACCGCGTGAACGGCTGGTTCACGGCGCGGGGAATGCTGGTGAAATCCGTCCACGGGACGTGCTTTCGCGCGTACCCGCCCTGGTCGCATGCCCGCGATCCCGGTGCGGGCAGTTCCTCGGCATAGCCAGTGAAGGTATGGCCGGAGGCAATCAGGTCGCTGGCCAGGTTCGGGGCATGCAGCGTGGTCGGGCACTGATCGCCGGTGACGCCATACGTGCTGCCCGAGAAGAGGGCCAGGTAATTGGGCTCGCTCGGATGCGTGACCGCATAGGAGCGGGTAAACAGCGCGCCGCCGCGGGCGAGGGCGTTGATATACGGGGCGTGCGTATTTCCGATAATGCTGGCGTACGCGTGGTTCTCGAATATGACGACCACGACGTGCCGCGGCCGGGGCACCGCGGCGGCGCCCTGCCCGGACCGTCCGCCCGGCGTTCCGCCGGCCGGGCTCGCCGGGTGCTGCAGCCCGATCCCGGCAGGCGTGTGCCCGGAGCCGCAGCCCGTGAGCGCGAGGCCGGCCAGCACAAGCGCGAGCACCCCGATCCTGGCGCGGCGGTCTCCTGGCATGGGGACCATCATGCCCCGCCGCCGATCTGTGGCAGAGTGCGGTACATGGACCAGACTATTCAGACCAAGTACGGGATGCTGCGTGGCCAGGTCCATGACGGCGTCGCCAGCTTCCTCGGCATTCCCTATGCGGCGAGCCCGACCGGTGCTCTCCGGTTCCAGGCGCCGGCGCCGCCAGAGCCGTGGGACGGCACCAGGGACGCGATCGCGTGCGGCCCGACGCCGCCCAAGCCCGACTACCCCGCGCCATTCGACACCATTTTCGCCGAGCCCAACATCGCGGGCGACGACTGGCTGAACCTGAATGTCTGGACGCCCGATCCCGACGGGTCAGGGCTACCGGTCATGGTCTGGATCCATGGCGGCGCCTTCGCCAACGGCAACTCGGCCATCCCGCTGTACGACGGCCACGCATTCGCCAGGGACAGGGTCGTACTGGTCAGCATCAATTACCGGCTCGGAATCGACGGCTTCGCGCTGCTCCCCGATGTGCCAGCCAACCGCGGCCTGCTCGACCAGGTCGCCGCGCTGGAATGGGTGCGGGATAACATCAGCGCGTTCGGCGGCGATCCGGCCAACGTGACGATCTTCGGCGAGTCGGCGGGCGCCATGAGCGTCGTCACCCTGCTCGCCATGCCGAAGGCCGCAGGCTTGTTCGCCAGGGCGATCGCACAGAGCGGTGCCGCGCAGGCGGCGGCCCCGCCAGCCGACGCTGCCCTGGTCACGACCGAGCTAGGCCGGGCCCTCAGTGCGACCGTCACCGCCAGCAGCCTCGCGCAGGTCGATCTTCCCGCACTGATCACGGCTCAGGCCGCGGTGCGCGACGCGCTGTCCGCCAGCCCCGATCCGGCCAGGTTCGGTGCCAGCATCGTGGCGAGCACGATGCCGTTCATCCCGGTGATCGACGGTGACTCGCTGCCCGAGCACCCGCTGGCCGCCATCGCCGCCGGCCGGAGCTCATCGGTGCCGCTGATGATCGGGACCAACTCGGACGAGTTCCGCACCTTCCTCGTCCCGTCGGGCATGGCCGCGCTGGTCACCGATGAGGTACTGGCGAGCATGGCGGGCGCGGTCGGCGCGACCCAGGACGTGATCGCCACCTACCGGGCGAACCGGCCCGGCGCGTCCCCCGGCGACCTGCTCGCCGCACTGCTGACTGACCGGTTCTTCCTGCTTCCCGCTCTCGCGGTGGCGGAGGCACGGGCCGACGGCCCGGCCGCCACGTATTTCTATGAGTTCGCCTGGCGGCACCCGCTGGTCGGGGCCGGGCACGGGCTTGACGTGCCGTTCGTCTTCGACAACCTGACGGCGGAGGGGGCGGAGCTGGTCGCCGGACCCGACGCTCCGCAGGACCTGGCGGAGGAGATGCATGCCGCGTGGACCAGCTTCGCCGCTTCGGGCGATCCGGGCTGGGCAGCGTACGACGCGAGCCGCCCGGTCCGGGTCTTCGATACCGGCGGCGGCAGCGTCCGCAGCGATCCGCGCAGCGACGAGCGCACGGCCTGGCCGCAAGGATGACGGGCCGCACGGCGCCCTGGCGCGTGCTGGCCCGTTCGGCCGCCTGGCGGGAATGTCACCTGCTTAGGCAGCGCACTCCCGGCAGATCGGCTCACCCTTGCGGGTCTCAGCGAGCTGACTCCTGTGGTGCACAAGGAAGCAGCTCGAGCAAGTGAACTCGTCGGCCTGTCGCGGGATCACCAGGAATGACAATTCCTCATTCGACAGGTCGGCCCCGGGCAGCTCAAGAGACTCGGCAACGTCATCTGGGTCGAGGTCGATCGACGTCGACGACTTATCCATCCGGCGCGCCTGAAGTTCTTGCAGGCTGTCCTCTGTTAGCTCCTCGTCAGTCTTCCTAGGGCTGTCGTAGTCGGTAGCCATGGTGGCCCTACTCCTCCATCGTTAAATGTCGTCGCGCGAGTGCAACGCTTTCGAGGCTCTGGTTGTGCCCGAATCCGGCGGGGAATTCTGTCACGTCCCCGTGCGAGGTACACGTAGCAGACCTCAGCGGCGGTTCGTGTCGCGCCGATTTACTCTTAGATCACTGTTAACTACCGCATCCGCCCATCGAGACAGGTCACGCATCGCGCTCGGCGTCGAGGCCCAGTAGCAGGTCGTGCAACTCCGCGAAGAGCGCCGGTCCGCCGCCGATCGTCATCGATGGACCAGCCGGCTTTCCGGCCAGCCCGCCGACGACTGCTCCAGCCTCGCGGGCGATGAGGCTACCCGCCGCGATGTCCCAGTACTGCACGCCACGCTCGTAGTAGCCATCTACGTTCCCCGCAGCCAGTGAGCATAGATCGACCGCGCAGGCTCCGTTGCGCCGGATGTCCCTTACCCGCGGCAGGACGGCACTAAGCACCTGGCCTTGCACCCCGCGCCGAGCACGCTCGTAGCCGAATCCCGTCGCGATCAGCGCCCGCGAGAGCGGCACATCGGCGTTGCAGGCCAGCGGTTCGGCATCGGCTTGCCGGCCGGTCAGGCTGGCCCGCCAGGCACCGTCGCCGAGGATGGCACCGAAGATCGCATCCCTTCGCGGCACGCAGACTACTCCGGCCAGCACCTGCCCGCCGACCTCTGCGGCAATACTGACCGCCCAGTCGGGCAGGCCGTACAGGTAGTTCACGGTCCCGTCCAGGGGGTCCACAATCCAGCGGACCGGCGCATTTCCACCGGTCTGGCCGCCTTCCTCCCCCAGAATCGCGTCATCCGGCCGCTCGGCCAGGATCCTCGTCCTGATCAGCCGCTCGGCGGCCTGATCCATCTCGGTCACGATGTCGGTCGGGCTGGTCTTGGTGCCTACGACGGCTGGCCTCCCGTGCCGGGCGGCCAGCATCTCGCCTGCCTCACGCGCGACCGCGACGGCCAGGTCCAGCAGGCCGTGCGGTTCAGGAGCGGTCATGAGCCGGCCAGCGCCCGTCCGCCCGACCGGTCAGGGCCAGCGCCGCAGCATCCTTCCCGGCAGAAGGTCAGCGCCTGCGGCCCCAGCGCGTCGACGGCGTCACCCGGCCCGGCCGCAGCGAAGTCCCTGACCAGGGCCGAGATCATCGAGACGAACCGGGGGTCGGTTCCTGGCGTAGCAGCCCGCGCCATCGCCAGGCCAAGCCGGCCTGCCGTCTGCGCCGCTTCCACGTCCAGGTCATACCTGACCTCCACGTGATCGCTGACGAACCCGATCGGCACCACTACGGCCGCCCGCGAGCCGGCCTGCGCCAGGTCAGTAAGGCATTCGCTGATGTCAGGCCCCAGCCAGCGAGCCGACGGCGGGCCACTGCGGCTCTGATACGCCAGCCGCCAGGCTGTCCTGCCGAGCTCGGCGGCCACGAGACCCGCCACCTCGGCAAGCTGAGCCGGGTACGCTCCCCCGGCCGGCCCGCTCGCCGCCGCCATCGACTCGGGGATGCTGTGCGCGGTGAAGACAAGCTCGGCACCATCGGTGCCCCCCGCCGGAAGAGACGCCAGTGCGCGCCGGGCGGCATCGGCGAACGATCCGATGAAGCCCGGGTGCCGGTAGTACGGCGGGATCTTGACGACCCGCGGCGCGCTCGGGCCGACGGCGGCCCGCGCCCGGTCGATGTCGTCCAGGTACTGCCTACAGCTCGAGTACGAGCTGTAGGCAGACGTCGCGAACGCGATCGCATGGGTGATGCCGTCGTCGGCCATTGCCCGCAACGTGCCGGCCAGGTACGGCTGCCAGTTACGGTTCCCCCAGTACACCGGCAGGTCGATGCCGCTAGCGGCGAAGTCCTTCTCGATCGCGCCGGCGAGCTCGCGGCACTGCGCGTTGATCGGGCTGACACCGCCGAAGAGGTAGTAGTGCTCGCCTACCTCAGCCAGCCGGTCGTCCGGCACGTTGCGGCCGGCGGTGACATTGCGCAGGAACGGCATGACGTCGTCGGGACCCTCGGGACCGCCGAAGGAGACAAGCAGGAACGCAGCGTCGGTCGCCATGCCGCCATCCAATCAGGCGTGGTACTCGGCGGCGTACTGCGCCGCCAGCGCGAGTACCTCGCTGACGTACCAGTCGGCATGGTTGTAGGCGAAGATCGCCTGGCGCAGGCCGGCCTGCGTGCCAGCGGAGGCGCCGTCCGCGCACAGCATCCTGGTCGCGGACGGCACGGCGTCGAACGGGTTCATGATGTCCGGCGGGCCCGGCGGCCCGAACCCGTCGATTCCCCAGGCGGCCCAGGTCGCCGGCATGAACTGCATCGGGCCAAGCGCGCCGGCGCTCGACGGGCCCATGTTCTGCCCGTCGGCGCTCTCGATCTGTCCGATGGCCGCCAGCACCGTCCAGGACATCGCCGGACAGTACGTCGCCGCCGAGGCCTGGAACAGCTGGAGGTAACTGGCAATCTGGGCGGGCTGGACGGTGCGGGACGGCAGCCGCTGGCCCCGCAGATCGACCACCCTGGCGTTCGCGCCAAGCACCTCGTGCACCTGCGCCGTCAGCGTGGCGATGCTCGGCCCGGGCGCGCTGATCAGCGCCGCCACCTTGTGCACCAGGCCGAGCTTGCCCGACACGGCCTGATTCACCAGCAGGTCGACGCCCGCGATGTCGAGCTGCGCCGAGCCCCCGTAGGAGATATCGGCGGCCGACCGTGCGGTCAGCCGGTAGCTGGCGCCGCCGGTCAGGCCGAGCTGCGCGGCGGCCGGGCTGGACGCGATGAAGTCACCGATCGCCAGCCTGGTCCACAGCGACTGATCCGACGCTGCCCGCAGCGGCACCCATGACCTGAACTGATCCGGGCTGACTCCGATCACGCTGGCCGGCTTGCCCGCCACGGTGATCTGCGCTCCGTCGAAGCTGATCATCTTCCTGATGCCGCGGATCGCCCGCAGGCCAGCCACGTCGCTGCTCGTCAGGCCGCTGGGCTTCACGATCAGCAGGTCAGGCAGGACGATCCCGCTGAAGCTGCCCGGCTTACCCGTGGTGGTGACCGGACCGGTCGCGCCGGCCGACGGGGCGCCACCGCCCACCGGCATTCCCCCGGACGGGCGCGTCTCACTGGAATGTGCGGTCACGCCGCCCGCGGTCAGGGCGAGGATCACGGCGATCCCGGACAGGATTGCCCCGCAGGCCGTGATCGCGGACCTGGGCAGCGCCGACGGGGCCTTCACGGCCGCTCGGATCGCTGCGAGATAGGCCGGACCGGCACGGCGATAGACGCGCTCAGGCCAGGGTCCCATGTCCATCCCAACTCTAACTGCGCGGCCGCGCTGCGTACCACTACTCGGCCAGCATTCCCGCCCCTGGTGGACAAAATACCTCGTCGTACCTTATACGGTCAGGTGGGAGGTCGGAGCGAATGACGCAGTTGCGTGCCCGGCGCGGTGGCCGGGACCGCCGTTCCGCCCCTAGCCGTAACCCCTACCTCGAGCTGCTGCGGACTCCTGGCGCCCTCGGCTTCTCCTCGGCCGGGTTCGTCGGCCGGATGTCCATGTCCATGTACGGGCTCGGCACCGTGCTGCTGATCGCCTTGCTGACGGGCCGGTACGGTCAGGCGGGAGTCGTCGCAGCGGCCGGCTCGATCGGCTACGCGGTGTTCGGCCCGTTCATCGCGCAGCGCGCCGACCGGCTCGGCCAGCGCCGCGTGCTCCTCGTGCAAGCCGGTATCTTCGCGCTCAGCAGCACGGTGTTCATCGGCTGCGCCGAGCTTGGCGCGCCCTTCTGGGCCTTGCTGGTGACCGGCATCCTGGCCGGGGCGTCGATGCCATCCGTCGGCACTATGGTGCGGACCCGGTGGAGCACCCTCGTTGACGGGGACGAGCGCCGGCTGCACACGGCCTTCGCGCTCGAGTCCGTCAACGACGAGTTCATCTTCGTGATCGGGCCGGCCCTGGTGACGTTGCTGGCCACCCAGTTCATCCCGGCATCCGGCATCGTCGCGGCTATCCTGCTCTGCATCGGCGGGACCGTGCTGTTCGCCGTGCAGCGCAGGACCGAGCCCGCGCTCAAGCCGCGACCAGCACCGCTGGCCCTCGGGCAGATCGCCAGGATCCGGCTGCCCGCGGCTGGCCTGGCGACGCTCGCCCCGGCCTTCCTGCTGATCGGCGCGATGTTCTCCTCGATCGACCTGAGCACGGTCGCCTTCGCCACCGAGCTCGGCCACCGGCCGGTGGCGGGCGTGATTCTCGGAACCTACGCGCTCGGCAGCGCGGTCGGCGGCCTGTGGTACGGGTCCCGGCACTGGCGGGCGCCGATCGGGCGCCGGTTCACCATCACCGCGGCGCTGACGGTGCTGGGCGTGTCGACCTTCTGGGCCGTGCCTGGACTGCTGGCGCTGGACGCGGTCGGGTTCGTCGCCGGGCTCGCCATCTCGCCGACCCTGATGACCGGCTACGCCATCCTCCAGCGGCAGGCGCCGCCGCACCGCAGGACCGAGGCTATGGCCTGGCTAAGCTCGACCATCTCGGTGGGCGTGGCGCTCGGCTCGGCGGTCGCCGGCCACATCATCGACGTGCACGGCGCGCGCTGGAGCTTCGCCTTCGCCGCGTGCTGCGGCGCCGCCGGCGTGCTGATCTGCGTCGCCGGGCTGTCCAAGCTCAGGACCGAGCCGGACAAGGATCCGGGACCCGAAGGGGCGTCCTCCGATGGCCAGCGATAGCGCAGGTTCCTGGCGGAACTGGGCCGGAAACGTCACGGCCAGGCCGGCCCGGGTGCGCACCCCGGGATCAGCGGCCGAGGTCGCCGGCGAGGTGACCAGGGCGGCCGCCGACGGACTGCCGGTCAGGATGACCGGGAGCGGGCACTCGTTCACCCCGACGGCCAGTACCGACGGGGTGCTGCTGAACCCGGGCGGCCTCACCGCCGTCAGGTCCGTCGACGCCGAGGCTGGCCTGGTCACGGTGGAGGCCGGCTGCCCGCTGCACCGGCTCAACGCCGAGCTGCACGCCAGCGGCCTGTCGCTGACCAACATGGGTGACATCCAGGTGCAGACCGTCGCGGGAGCGACCCAGACCGGCACACACGGGACCGGCCGGGCCAGCGGGAGCATGGCCGCCCAGATCGCCGGGCTCGAGCTGGTGCTGGCCGACGGCAGCATCGTCACCTGCTCCGCCGGCGACCCGCGCTCCGGCCTGTTCGACGCCGCCCGGGTCGGCCTCGGCGCGCTCGGGCTGGTGACGGCCGTGACGCTGCGGGCTGAGCCGCTCTTCCTGCTCGCCGCCCGCGAGGAGCCGATGCGCTGGTCCGAGGTGATCTCCAGGCTGCCCGAGCTGACCACCGCGAACGAGCATTTCGAGTTCTTCTGGTTCCCGCACAGCGACGGCTGCCTCACCAAGCGCAACAACCGGTCGGCCGGCCCGGCCCGGCCGCTCAGCCGGTGGCGGCACTGGCTGGACGACGAGTTCCTGTCCAACTCGCTGTTCGGCGCGACCTGCCGTCTCGGCAACCTGGCACCGGCAGCGATCCCGACGGTGAACTCGGCGGCGAGCCGTGCGCTCAGCGCCCGTACCTACACCGACGCGCCGTACAAGGTGTTCACCAGCCCGCGCCGGGTCCGGTTCAAGGAGCAGGAGTACGCCGTTCCGAGGGAGCACCTCGCCGACGTGCTCGGTCAGGTCCGCGACCTGTTCAGCCGCCGGGACTGGCGGATCAGCTTCCCGATCGAGGTCCGGGTCGCGCCCGCCGACGACCTGTGGCTCTCCACGGCGAGCGGCCGGGACAGCGCGTACATCGCCTTCCACGTCTACCACCCGTCGCCGCACGAGGAGTACTTCCGCGAGACCGAGGCGATCATGACCGCGGTCGGCGGCCGGCCGCACTGGGGCAAGATGCACACCCGGGACGCTGAGTACCTGCGGGGCGTGTACCCGAGGTTCGACGACTTCGTGGCGCTCCGTGACAAGCTCGACCCCGAGCGCAGGTTCGGCAACGCCTATCTTCGCCAGGTTCTCGGCTCCTGAGGCGGCCTCCTGGCGTGGATAGTCCTGTTGCGGGGGCAGAATCGCTAGGTGCGCTTTATCTCAGAACCTGGCTATGACCTCACCTACAGCGACGTCTTCCTGGTGCCGAACCGCTCCGCGGTGACGTCACGCAATGACGTCGACCTCCGTTCCATGGACGGCAGCGGCACGACGATCCCGATCGTGGTCGCCAACATGACGGCGGTGGCCGGCCGCCGGATGGCCGAGACGGTCGCGCGCCGTGGCGGGCTCGCCGTGCTGCCGCAGGACATACCGGTCGACGTGGTCGCCGAGGTCATCTCCTGGATTAAGAGCCGTGACCTGGTCTACGACACGCCGCTGACGCTGGGTCCTGACGCGACGACGGGCCACGCGCTGAGCCTGCTGCTCAAGCGCGCGCACGGCGGCATCGTGGTCATCGCCGACGGCCGGCCGGCTGGCGTGGTCACCGAGGCCGACTGCACCGGAGTGGACAGGTTCACCCAGCTGCACCAGGTGATGTCGTCGGAGCTGGTGACCCTGCCCGCCGGCGTCGATCCGGAGCGGGCCTTCGGGCTCCTGCAGGCCGGGCGGCACAAGCTGGCGCCGGTCGTCGGCGAGGACGGCCGGTGCGTCGGCATCCTGACCCGCACCGGCGCACTCCGCGCGACCATCTACGAGCCCGCCACCGACGCCAGGGGCGGCCTGCGGGTCGGCGCGGCGCTCGGCATCAATACAGACGTGGCCGGCCGGGCCAAGCAGCTGCTCGACGCGGGGTCTGACCTGCTGGTCGTCGATGCCGCTCACGGCCATCAGGAGAAGATGATCTCGGCACTCCAAGCGGTGCGCTCGGTCTCCCCTTCGGTACCCGTCGTGGCCGGCAACGTCGTGACGGCGGCGGGAACCGCCGACCTGATCGAGGCAGGCGCCGACATCGTCAAGGTCGGCGTGGGTCCTGGCGCGATGTGCACCACCAGGATGCGGACGGGAGTCGGCCGGCCCCAGTTCAGCGCGGTGCTGGAGTGCGCCGCCGAGGCGCGCAGGCTGGGCAGGCATGTCTGGGCGGACGGCGGCGTCAGGCACCCGAGGGATGTCGCCCTGGCGCTCGCCGCGGGCGCGTCGAGCGTGATGATCGGCTCCTGGTTCGCCGGCACCTGCGAATCGCCCGGCGACGTCTACCGCGACCCGCACGGCAAGCTGTACAAGGAGAGCTTCGGCATGGCGTCGGCCCGCGCGGTCCGGCTGCGGTCAGCGGCGGACTCGCCGTTCGAGCGGGCCCGCAAGGAACTGTTCGACGAGGGGATCTCGACCTCGCGGATGTACCTCGATCCGCTGCGCCCCGGCGTCGAGGACCTGATCGACGCCATCATCTCCGGCCTGCGGAGCGCCTGCACCTACGCCGGCGCGAGCAATCTCGCCGAGCTGCACGAGCTCGCCGTTGCGGGAGTCCAGAGCGCAGCCGGGTATACCGAGGGGATGCCGCTGCCTGCCGGCTGGTAGTGTCCCGCCGCATGGCTCTGTGCCCTCAGGAGTGCCATACGCCCCCCAGGAGTGCCATGTCCCGATCCCGCCGGCTCCGCAGTTCCGTCGCAGCCGCCGGCTGCCTGGCTGTCCTCGCTGCCGTCGCGGCCGGGCCGGTCGCCAGCCCGGCACAGGCCAGCGCGAGCCACCCGCCGCGGTCCATCGCCGCCTACGCCGCCGAGCTCGCGAGCGGGACGACGGGCAAGCAGCTGTGGGGACGCCGGCAGTACAGCCCGCGCCCGATCGCCAGCCTGACCAAGGTGATGACCGCGCTCGTGGTGGTGCGGTCCGGCGACCTCGGCAGGCGCATCAGGATCACGCGGGCGGATGAGGCCTACCTCGGCTGCTGCATCCAGGGCGCCGGGCTGAAGGTGGGTGACGTGCTGACGGCCAGGCAGCTGCTCTACGCGATGCTGCTGCCTTCCGGCGCCGACGCCGCTCTGGCCCTGGCCAGCAGCTACGGCCCGGGCTGGCGTGCCTTCGTGGGGAAGATGAACGCGAACGCCCGGCGGCTGCACCTGGTCGGCACGCACTTCACGAATTTCGACGGAGTCCCGTCGAGCGATGTCTCGACGCCGCGGAACCTGCTGCTGCTCGGCGAGGCTGCGATGAAGCTGGCGACGTTCCGCGACGTGGTCAGGCAGAAGAGGTACCTGCTGCGGGCCGGGCCGCATCACCATCGTTACTTCTGGCTGAACACGAACCTGCTGCTCGGCAGCTATCCCGGCGTGATCGGGATCAAGACCGGCTGGACCCCGGCGGCCGGCGAGTGCCTGCTGTTCGAGGCCGTGCACAACAAGCGGGTGCTGATCGGCGTCGTGCTCGACAGCGCGCCCACCATGGCCGGCGCGATCTTCTCCGACGCTGCCAGGCTGCTCAACTGGGGATTCGGCCTGCATCACGCTGTGACGGTGCCCAGGGCACCGGCCGGCGCTCCCACCGAGTAAGCAACAGCCACGCCGGCCGGCCGCCTGGCCTAACCTCGGTCTCATGACAGCACCAACTGCCGCGCCCGAACCTGCCGCGTCCGGCTCGGGTCCGAGCGTGCTCATCGTCGAGGACGACCTCGGCATCGCGACCCAGCTCGTGCGCGGCCTGACCAGGGGCGGATACCAGGTCGAGCACGTGACGACGGGCGGCGAGGCGCTCGCCCGCAACGTGCCTGACGTGGTCCTGCTCGACCTGGAACTCCCGGACGGCGACGGCGTGAACGTCTGCCGCAAGCTCCGCGAGCGGTCCGCGGTCGCGATCATCGTCGTCACCGCGTACGGGGAGGAATCCGACCGCGTCAACGCCCTCGACGCGGGCGCCGACGACTACCTGGTCAAGCCGTTCGGGCTGGCCGAGCTGCAGGCCAGGATCCGGGCCGTGCTGCGCCGGGTGCGGCCGGGCGGTGAGCTGATCAGGCACGGCCCGCTGACCATGGACCTGCGCACCAAGAAGGTGACGGTCCACGGGCAGGAGGTGGCGCTGACGCCCAAGGAGTTCGACATCCTCGAGTGCCTCGCGCTCGATCCCGGCCGGGTCGTCGGCAGGCAGGAGGTGCTCGAGTCGGCTTGGGACTCGCACTGGTACGGGCCGACCAAGGTCCTCGACGTTCATGTCGCCGCGCTGCGCCGCAAGCTGGGTGTCCCCGGCCTGATCGAGACGGTCTACGGCCGCGGGTTCAGGCTCGGCGAGGTCTGATGGCGCGCAGGATCGCGCTGATCGTCATCGCGCTGGTCGCGGTG
Source organism: Streptosporangiaceae bacterium (assembly GCA_035532775.1). Lineage (GTDB taxonomy): Bacteria > Actinomycetota > Actinomycetes > Streptosporangiales > Streptosporangiaceae > Chersky-822. The sequence continues at coordinate 20,158 of DATKQH010000159.1, read as the reverse complement.
CTGCTCGGCGTCGTGGCCGTGCCGCTCGGTCTGCTCACGGCCAGCCAGGACAGGCATGACTTCCACGACGACTCGATCGCGGCCTCCGCGACGGTGTCGAGCGTCGCCGAGGAGTTCCTCGGCGATCACTCGGTCGGCGCGCCGCTGGCCAAGGCGGTCGCCGGCCTGCGGCGCCGCGGCGACCTGGTCGCTGTCTACGACACGGCGGGCCGCCTGGTGGCCGGCGTCCGGTCGGTTCCCGGCGTCTCCGCCGCGCTGATCAGGCAGGCCCGCACCGACCCGGCCGCGCACACCTACCCCACCTCGGAACGGGTCCTCGTGGTCAGGCCGGTCACGAGCGATTCAGGCCTGGTCCGGCTCGGCACCGTCTACCTGTCGAGGTCGACCGAGTCGCTGGACCAGCGGCTCGCCGTGCTGCGGGCCTGGCTCGCGCTGGTCTCCATTGCCGGGCTGCTGGCCGCGGCGCTGATCGCCACCACTCTCGCTCGCTGGGTGAGCCGACCGCTCGGTGCCCTGGAGGCGGCCGCGCAGCACCTCGGCGACGGTGACTTCGAGGTCCGGGCACCGGCCAGGGCCGGCCCGCGCGAGGTCCGCAGGCTGGCCTCGAACTTCAACTGGATGGCCGCCCGGCTCGAAGCCCTGGTCAGCGGACATCAGGCGATGATGGCCGACGTCTCCCATCAGCTGCGCACCCCGCTCGCGGCGCTGCGGCTCCGCCTCGACGTACTCGCCGAGGAGACGCCGGCCCAGCTGGCGGATGAACTGGCCGGCGCGCAGGAAGAGGTTGCCAGGCTGTCGCGGATGGTCGACGGGCTGCTGGCCGTAGCCCGTGCCGAGAACGTGACGACCGCTCCCGTGCCGGTCCCGGTCGATGCGGTGATCAGGGACCGCTCGGCCGCGTGGCGGCCGGCCGCCGAGGAGAAATCGGCGGTACTGAGCGCCTCCTCGGCCGAGCCGCTCACCGCCAGGATGGGCGAGGGCCACCTCGAGCAGATACTGGACAATCTGCTCGCCAACGCGCTCGAGGCGATACCGCCTGGAGGCCATATCCAGGTCAGCGCCGTGCCGGCCGGCAGCAGGCTCAGGATCGTCGTCGCGGACAACGGGCCGGGGATGAGCTCGCAGCAGCAGCGAGCTGCTTTCCGCCGCTATGTCTCGGCCACGCCGGGCGGCACCGGGCTAGGCCTGGCGATCGTGCACCGGATTGTCACATCAGATGGCGGGACAGCGGAATTGTCGGATACCGCGGGCGGCGGCCTGACTGTTATTCTTGATCTGCCGGCGTTCCCGCGCGAGCGCGTCACTCGCCGACCTGGATTGTCGCCCGCCACCGGCCGCGATCTTTAGCAACTCTGAAGATTTCCTGAACCGGTTCTCCAGGCTATGTCGGGCAGGCTATGGGTGCCCCATCCGATGAGGAGGACTCTCTCATGCGCTGGCCTCACGAGAGTGCCATCACGCGCCGCGACGAGCATCTCGCACGCACCCGCAGGCTGTCGATCTGGATCGCCGGTGGTGCCAGCGCCGCCAGCTTCGGGCTCGCCGCCGCACTCGGGTTCGCGCTTCCCGGTCATTCGGTCAGCTCAGGGACCACCAGCCACGCCACCACCGGGTCAGGCCAGCGCTCGGGCCAGGGTTCCGGACAGGGGACCAGCCGGCGCACGGGATCAGCGCGCCACCACCACCGCCGGCTCGCGCCGCCACCGCAGGCGCCGGGCAACACGGGAGCGCCGCCGGCCGTTTCCTCCGGCGGATCATGACGGAGGTGATGAGCACCGCGCATCTGCTCGCAGCCCCGTTCACCAGCGGGTCCAGCCTGCTCTGGTATTCGACCCGGGCGACCGGCATCGTCTCGCTCGTGTTGCTGACCGGCACGGTGATGCTCGGCGTGATCGGCACGGCGAGGGCCGCCTCGGTGCGCTGGCCGCGCCTGGTCACCGCTGGCCTGCACAAGAACCTCGCGCTGACCTCGGTCGCCCTGGTCGTCGTCCATGTGCTGACAACCGTTCTCGACCCGTACACCGCGATCAGCCTGGTTGCCGCGTTCGTCCCGTTCAGCTCGCCGTACCGGCCGCTCTGGCTGAGCCTGGGCGCGGTCGCCTTCGACCTGCTGCTCGCCGTCATCATCACCAGCCTGCTCAGGGACCGGCTGAAGCACCGCAGCTGGCACCTGGTCCACCTGCTCGTCTACGTCAGCTGGCCGGTCGCGCTGTGGCACGGGCTCGGCACGGGCACCGACACCCGGCTGGCCTGGGTTCTTGGCATCAACGTCGCCTGTGTCGCTGCCGTCGGCTGGGCGGTCTGGTGGCGCCTGTCGCTGACGGATCACGCCCTGACCAGAGCGGCCGGCCTGCTGACACTGGCGTTCCTGCCCCTGTTGACCCTAGTGTTCGTGCTCTTCGGGCCGCTGCAGCCCGGCTGGGCGCGACGGGCGGGAACCCCCGTCGCGCTGCTCGGCAGCCAGAGCCAGGCGGGTTCGGGTAGCACGAGGACCGCGGGCAGCGGCCAGTCCGGCCAGTCCGGCCAGGCGAGCCGGCTGGTCAACGCTCCGTTCCGCGGTCATCTCTCGGTCGCGAGCCCGGGGCCCAACCAGCGGACGATCACGATTACCGGCCGCACCGTCGCCACCCCGGCGGAGAACTTCGTGATCATCCTGCGCGGGGCGCCGTCGGGCGGCGGCGTCAGCCTGTCAGGGGGAACGGTGCGGCTCGGGCAGCAGGGAACCGCGTCCGGCTACTCGGGACCGGTGGTGCAGCTTGCGGGCAAGGAACTGGTGGCGGCCGTATCAGGCCAGTCAGGGCGGCGGCAGGCCCAGTTCACGTTGACGATCAGCGGCTCAGTGGTGACCGGGACGGTCAGCCTGGTCGCCGCGAACGGGGAGTAAGAATGACACGACATGGCGGCGTCGCCGCCCCGTCTGGGCACCGGGCCGACCTGCTCGGCCTGTCCAGCAGGCTGACCGTCGGCTGGCAGGACTCGGACCAGCCGGCGACGCTCCGCGGCCACCTGGACAGGTACGGCCCGCCCCCGCAGCACGGCACCGGGCGGCACGGCACGCTGATCGACGCGGTGACCCAGGCCGGGCTGACCGGCCGCGGCGGCGCGGGCTTCCCGACCGGGGTGAAGATGCGCTCGGTGGCCACGCGACGCGGCCAGGCCGTGGTCGTGGCCAACGGCATGGAGAGCGAGCCTGCCAGCGAGAAGGACAAGGCGCTGCTGGCCCGCGCCCCGCACCTGGTGCTCGATGGGGCGGTGCTGGCGGCGACCTCGATCGGAGCCGGAGCTATCCACCTCTGCCTGCCGCGAAGCAGGCAGTGGCTGATGACGATCATGCTCGACGCCGTAGCCGAGCGCGAGCGGGCCGGCTTTGACCCGGTCAAGATCGAGGTCCACGGGCTGCCGCACCACTACGTCTCCAGCGAGGAAACCTCGATCGTGCAGTGGCTGAACGGCGGCGATGCCCGGCCGACCGCCGTGCCGCCCCGGCCGTTCGAGAAGGGGGTCGGGCAGCGCCCGACGCTGCTGGACAATGTCGAGACGCTCGCCCACATCGCGCTGATCGCGCGGTTCGGGTCCGCCTGGTACCGGCAGGCCGGACTCGCCGACGCGCCGGGGACCATGCTGACCACCGTCTCTGGCGCAGTGGAGGCGCCCGGCGTCTACGAGATCGAGGTCGGCACGCCGATCGCCGACGTGCTCAGGATCAGCGGTGCGTCGCCGGATGCCGGCTCCCTGCTGATCGGCGGCTACTTCGGCACCTGGCACGACAGTCAGGACGTGGCCGGCCTTCCGATGGCCCCGACCGGCCTGCGCTCGGTCGGCGCCTCGCCCGGGGCCGGCGTGCTCGTCGTCCTGCCGCCCGACGCCTGCGGCCTGGGCGAGACCGCCAGGGTCCTGGCCTGGCTGGCAGGTCAGGGAGCCGGCCAGTGCGGGCCATGCGTGTTCGGGCTGCCAGCGATCGCCGATGACTTCGCTCAGCTGGCCAGCGGCCGGCCGAGGGGGCCGGTGCTCGACCGGCTTGACCGGCGCCTGTCGACGGTCATCGGCCGGGGCGCGTGCCGGCACCCCGATGGCGCCGTGCGGCTGGCCAGGTCGGCCCTTGCCGCCTTCGCGGCCGACGTCAAGTCGCATGTGTCCCGGCGGATCTGCGTGTCCGCCAGGAATGGCCAGCAGCGCAGCGCCGTGCTGCCCATTCCCCGCCCGACCGATATGGAGGTCTGGCAGTGAAGCACCATCTGGCCGTCAGCCCGATCGCCTGCACCGGGCACGGGATCTGCGCGGAAATGCTGCCCGAGCTGATCGGGCTCGACGAGTGGGGCTACCCGATCCTGGCCGAGCGCGACGTGCCGCACGAACTGGCCGCGCTGTCGCGCCGCGCGGTACGCCTGTGCCCCACGCTCGCGCTGCGCCTGGAGGCCTCGAACGCCGAGCGCAGGGTGCCGACCGGCGGCCCGCTGGACCCGGCCGGGCCGGGCAGTCGGCGTGGCGGTGGCCGCAGCGGCGGCGGCCGGACGGCGGTGTCGCATTGAGCGTGCGGACCGAGCCACGGCACCGTCGCGGCGCCGCCGACGCGACCGGGAGTGCCGAGGGCAACGAGCGGCTGACCGCGATGACCGGCGCGGTCCTGCTCGTGCTGCTCGCGGCCGAGGGCGTCACCATCTTGCTCAAGCGCCAGCTGCTCACCGAGCACTTCTTCATCGGCATGCTGCTGGTCGGCCCCGTGCTGCTGAAGATGGGCTCGACCGGCTACCGGTTCGTGCGGTTCTACACGGGCTCGGCGCCGTACGTCAGGAAAGGCCCGCCAGCGCTGCTGCTGCGGCTGCTCGGCCCGGTCGTGATCCTGACGTCCGTCGGCGTGATCGGCTCGGGCATCGCCCTTGCCCTGGTCGGACCGGGCCCGTCGCCATGGCTGTTCCTGCACAAGGCCACGTTCGTTCTCTGGTTCGGCGCGATGTCCATCCACGTGCTCTGGTACGCACCGCGGCTGCCCAGGCTGCTGTCGTCCCGTTCAGCGGGCTGGGACCGGGCGCGGACCACGCTGGGCGGGGCTGGCCGGCGATGGATGCTGCTGACCGCGGCCCTGGCGGTCGGACTGGTGGCCGCCCTGGCGACGTATCACCTGGCCGGAAACTGGACGGGCTTCATGGCCCACACCGGCGGCTGAGCCGTCCCCCTAGTCGATCGGCACGAGGAACATCCGCGACCCGGGCGGCGCGATCTGCTGGTAGTCGGCTGCGGTTGCCTTGCCCTCGTCGGATCCGAACCCGGCCTGGAGAGCGGCCTGGTCAGCGAAGTACAGCTCGGTGATCCGGTAATAGGTCTTCTCGCCGCCGTCCATGGCCGCGGCGACCTTGCCGGTCTCGGTGCGCTGCAGACCAGGGATCTTGTCCACCAGCGGCATGTGCGTTCCGGCATAGTGCTGGTCGAACGCGTCCGCGTCGTCCGGTTGGGTGTACAGGACAACCAGTTTCACAGTCATGCCGCTGACGCTACGCTCGGTCGCCGGCGGCTGTCACCCTGATCCCGCTAGCTAGACCAGTTGGCAGCCTGCCTCAGGTCGGCGGCGATCAGTTCGATGGCGTGGTCGCCGGCGGACAGGACTCCGGAGAAGTTCAGGAATCCGTGCATGGTCCCGGCGTACTCCACATGGGTCACGTCCACGCCGTCGTCGTCCAGCCGCCTGGCATAGGACCGCGCGTCGTCGCGAAGCGGATCCCGGCCGGCACCGATGACCAGCGTCGGCGGCAGCCCGGCGAGGGTGGCGGCCCGCAGCGGCGCCGCGCAGGCGGTCGGCTCCTGCCCGGCCAGGTACTGGTTCTCCAGCCAGCTGCCCGGCTTGATGCTGAGGAAGACCCCGTCGAACAGCCGGACGGACTCGGTGTCCTGGCCGAAATCGAGCGCGGGATAGCACAGCACCTGACGGGTCAACGTGGGACCGCCTTCGTCACGCGCCATCAGGCACGCGCCCGCGACCAGCGCAGCGCCGGCGCTCAGGCCGCCGGCCGCCAGCCGCCCGTCACCGCCGATCAGCCTGCCGTTCTCGGCCAGCCAGCAGATGGCGTCGTAGGTGTCGTGCAGCGCCGCGGGAAACGGGTGCTCAGGCGCCAGCCGGTACTGGAGCGACGCCACGGTGACGCCGCCCAGGCGCGCGAGGCGGGAGCAAACGTGGTCGAGGTCATAGACCGAGCCAGCGACGAAGCCACCTCCGTGCAGCCACAGCAATAGCGGTTGCGGTTCGGCGCCGGGCGCCGAGAGCGCCTGGTAGAGGCGCACGAGGACCGGACCGCCACGGGATGGCAGGTGGAGGTCAGCCGCCTGCACGGCCGGGTCCAGTTCGCCGTTCACCGCGGGATTCGGGGTTCTGGCCCGGGCGGCGAGCACGCTGTCGTAATCCGACATGCCCGTCACGGGGCCCATTCGCTCCAGGAGGGCGGTGGTCTGGGCCGCGAAGGCGGGCTCGTCAATCAGGCGTGATTTCATCGTCGTACGGGCTTCTTTCAGGCTGACCGGCTCGCGGCGGGAGCGCCGCACGGACCGACTCAATCACGGCCGGCTCAGATCTCGCCAGCTGACTGGAATTATCGGGCCCGGTGCCGTCTTGCGAGGGCAGGCGATCGCGGCGATGATGCGAGTGACCACTGGACGCCAGGAGTGATGGCCAGCATCGTCATGATCAGGGCCGGGCCTGCGGCCGGCTGCCTGCATGGCTGCCTGCCGGGTCCTTCAGACCCGTCCAGCGCGCCCGCCGGCCACAGCCTTGCCGTCGCCACCCTGATCAGCTGGCTGCTCGCGGAGCTACTTGGTGCCTACATGCTGCGCAGCTGGTTCGCCAGTGGCGGCGCGCGCCAGCGCCGGTCCCGGCCGGACGGCGTGTCCCAGCCGGACACCATCTCCCTGCCGGTGGTGCTCGGGCACGCGGGCCTAGCGTTCGCCGGCTTCACGTGCTGGGTCAGCTTCCTGCTCTCGGCGTCGCCCGCGCTGGCCTGGCTATCGATCGGGTTCCTGGCTCCCGCGATCGGCCTGGGTATCTCCACTGTGACGGTATGGACGCCCTACCCTGCTCGCCGCCCCGACCCAGAACACCCCGGCAGCCCGGCTGCCGATCAGCCCGGCCGCACCGACGAGACGCTGGACGACGCGCTGGCGGACGAGGCACTGACAAGCAAGCTGGTCGATGACCTGCTCGCACGGATGCTCGCCGATCCGGCACCCGCCCGGCGACCGCGATGGCAGTTCGCCCCGCTCGTTCCGATCCTGCACGGCCTGCTCGCCATCACGACCTTCCTGCTCGCCATGCTGGCAGCCATAGCCGCCATCGCGCGGGTGTAGATCGGCCGAGCCTGATTGACCAGGCGCCAGAGCAGGACGCCGCTTAGCCGCGGGACTGGCGGCGTCCTCCAGTCCTCCGGTCATATCGAGCGCTGTCTTCGAGCCGTTGGTGTTCAGCCAGGCCTTCACCTGCCCGGTCAGCTGGAACGTGTACGTCTGACCGCTCGTCGTGCACAGCCGCTGGCGTAGCTGGTTCGCCTGGAATTGGCCAGGGAATCCCTGCACCATATGGCGCCCTCCGGGAACGGATAGCGGCAATATAGCCGAGAATCGGGGACGCTGAACAGCCGTGCGTTCCGGCCCTGGGTAGGGTCGAAGCATGGCTACCTCCCAGCGCGCGGTCCTGCTCCTGGCCGCGGATCAGTTCGAGGACATGGAGTTGCTGTATCCGCTGTACCGCCTAGTCGAGGAAGACGTCGCGGTGACCGTGGCGGGCCTGGACGACCAGCCGGTGCATGGAAAGAAGGGCCACGGGCCGGTGCCGGTCGACACCACCGTCGAGCACGTCGCCGAGGCCGACTTCGACGCTCTCGTCATCCCCGGGGGATTCGCGCCGGACAAACTCCGCCGCTCGCAGACCGTGCTTGACCTGGTGCGGGCGTTTGACGACAGCGGCAAGCCGATCGCTTTCATCTGCCACGCTGGCTGGGTGCCGATCTCCGCGAAGATCCTCAGGGGCCGCCGGGCGACGAGCGTGTCGGCGATCAGGGACGACATGGTCAACGCCGGGGTCGACTGGGTCGACGAGGCGACCGTCGTCGACGGCAACCTCATCTCCGCCAGGACACCTGCCGACCTCGGCCCGTGGATGAAGGCGCTGCTCGCAGCGCTAAGCCGGTGACGGCCGGACCCGGCGGGGGCGTCGGCCAGCTCGCAGTCAGCCAGCTAGCAGAGGCCCTGGACGCCACCGGCCAGCTGATCGCCGCCGTGCCCGAGGCTCGCTGGGCTGACCCGACCCCGTGCCCCGGCTGGACCGTCCGCGACCTGGTCAGCCATCTCGTTGCGGGGAACGCCATGTTCGCTGGCGAATTCGGCAGCCAGTATCAGCCGCCGGACGGTCAGGACCTGGCCGCCGGCACCGTCGGCGCCGACTTGCTGCCTGCTTATCGTGACTCGGCAGCCGCGCTGCTCGACGCGTTCGGCCAGCCAGGCGCGCTGGACACGATCGTCACCGTCCCGTTCGGCACGGTCCCCGGCATCGTCGCACTGCACCTGCGGATCACCGAGGTGCTCGTGCACGGCTGGGATCTGGCCGAGGCGACCGGGCAGCTGGTCGCGTTCTCCGAGGACGTCGCGGAGCAGGAGCTGGCATTCAGCCGGGACAAGCTGTCCGACATCCCGCCAGGCCGGCGCCCGTTCGCGCCGCCGCAGCCGGTCGCCGACGATGCGCCGGCGATCGACCGGCTGGCGGCCTGCCTCGGCCGCACCGTCACGGCCTGAGCGTCACGGGCTCAGCGTCACGGGCTCAGCGTCACCGATCAGGGCACGATCAGCACGGTCTGCGACTCGGTGTAGAACGCCCGCGCGGCCTGGCCCTGCTCCCGCGGACCGTAGCTCGACTCCTTCGACCCGCCGAAGGGCGCGTTGAAGTCGACGCCCGACGTCGGCGCGTTGACCCTGACCATGCCGGCCTCGAGCCGGCGGGTCAGCCGCAGCGCCTGGCCCAGGTCGCTGGTGAAGACCGAGGCGACCAGCCCGTACCGGACCGCGTTGGCGATCGAGATGGCCTCGTCCGCGGACTCGGCCCTGATCAGCGCGGCCACCGGCGCGAACACTTCCTCGGTTGCCAGCGGACCGGCCGGCTCGTCAAGCTCGACCAGCGTCGGCGAGAGATAGAACCCCGGGCCGTCCAGCGGCTTGCCGCCGGTCAGCACCCGCCCGCCGGAACTGGCCACCGCCGCGAGCGCCGAGGACCGGGAACCGTCATCGATCACCGGTCCGACCAGCGTCTTCGCGTCCGCGGGATCGACGACCTGGAGTGCCTCGACCGCCGCGGCCAGGGCGTCGCGGAATTGCGGGTAGACCTCGCCCGCCACGATGACCCGGCTGGTCGCCGTGCACTTCTGCCCCGCGTAGCCCATCGCCGCGTAGGCGATGGTGGCCGCGGCCCGGTCCAGGTCGGCGTCGGCCAGCACCACCGAAGGGTTCTGCCCGCCCATCTCGGCCTGCACCCGGCAGCCGCGGGCGGCGGCCCGCGCGCTGATGTCCCGGCCGACCTCTGACGACCCGGTAAAGGAAACGGCCGCCACCCCCGGGTGGTCGACCAGCGGCCGCGCCGTCTCGGCGCCGCCGAGCACGACCTGGAACACGTCGGCCGGCAGGAACGGCGCGATGATCTCGCTCAGCAGCAGCGCGGTGGCCGCCGCCGCGCTGGACGGCTTGAGCAGCGTGGCGTTGCCGTAGGCCAGGCTAGGCGCGGCCTTCCACAACGGGATCGCGACCGGGAAGTTCCACGGGGTGAGCAGGGCGGCGACGCCGACCGGCACGTGCCGGGCGAACAGCAGCTGATCCGGGTCGCTGGCAGGCAGCGTCTCGCCGTCCGGCGCGAGGGGGGCCTGCGCGTAGTAGCGCAGGATCGCCACTCCCCTGGCCACCTCGCCGCGCGCCTCGGAGACCGGCTTGCCGACCTCGCGGATGACCAGGTCGGTGACCTCGCCCGCGCGCTGCTCCAGGGCGGTCGCCGCGTCACTCAGCGCTTTCGCCCGCACCGCGCCCGGCGTGTCGCGCCACACCAGGGCCGCTTTCAGCGCCCGGCCGACCGCCGCGTCGGCGCCGTGGCTTCCCGCGGCCTCCCACTCGCCGAGGACGTCCGCGGGGGCGTGCGGGTTCACGCTGGTGAAGGTCATGGTCGCGCCTTTCTGGCTGGCGGATCTGGTCTGGCCTGGCTGGCGGATCTGGCCTGGCTAGCGGATCTGGAGCAGTACCTTGCCCCGCGGGCCAGGCGCACCGCGCAGGGCGGCGATCGCCTGCTCCCACTCGGCGAGCGGGTAACGGTGGGTGATCAGAGATCCCGGCCGCAGCTGTCCGGAGTTCAGCAACGTGACGACCGTGCGCCACGCCGCCGACGTGTAGCTGAAGCTGCCCAGGATCGTCAGGTCGTTGTTCACGGTGTCGTCGGCCGCCATCGCGGCGGTCTGGCCATGCGGCGGCAGGCCGAGCAGCAGCACCGTTCCGCCCCTGCGCACCTTCGTCAGCGCCGTCTCTACCGCCGCTATCGCGCCGGCCGCCTCGACCACGAGGTCATAGCCGCCTGGCGCATCGGCGAGGCTGAAGCTGCCCGCGCCGGCCGCCGCAGCTAGCCCGGCCTGCTCAGCGCGCCGCCCGAGCACCGCGATCTCGGCCGGAGACCACAGCTTCATGAGCAGAACGACCAGCAGCGCGATAGTGCCGTCACCGATGACCAGTGCCCTGCATCCTGGAACGACACCCGCCTTGGCCAGTGCCCGGTAGACGACGGCGGCCGGCTCGGTCAGAACAGCGTCCTGCGGCGCGACCGATTCGGCAAGGAGATGAACCAGCGTCACGGGCACGGCGATCTGGCTGGCAGCGGCACCGTCCCTGGTGAAGCCGATCTCGTCGTAGGTCGCGCAGAGGTTCGTCTCGCCCGCCGCGCACCGGACGCAGTGCCCGCAGCCGATGACGCCCTCGACCACCACCCGGCGTCCGGCCAGCGGCGAGTCGCCGGTCACGGTCCCGGTCCACTCGTGGCCCAGTGCCAGCGGATACCGGATGTAGGCGGGATCGATCGTGCCGTCGATTATCTCCAGGTCAGTGCCGCACAGGCCGACCAGATCGGGCTCGACGAGCACCTGGCCGGCCGCGGCGGCCACCGGGGCCTGCGGTTCCAGCCGCACCTTCCCCGGGCCGAGGACCATGAGCGCGCTGGGCGGGTCGGCCGCCGTCATGCCATCGCCCCGGCAGCAGCGGCCGGGTATCGCTCGGAGTACCTGCCGCCGCCGAGCAGGTCGGACACCTTGTGGGCGTAGCGCCGCACCGTGCGGCCGAGCTCGTTCATCCGCCAGGCCGGCAGGTCGCCCTTGATCCCGGTCACGCTGACCGCCCCGGCGCAGGATCCATCGTGCCCGAAGAACACGGCGCCGACGCAGAAGATGCCCTCGGCGTCCTCCTCGTCGTCCACGGCGAACCCGTTGGCTCGCGCCACGGCCAGGTTGGCCAGCAGCGAGTCCACGTCGGTGATCGTGTGCGCCGTCCTGCGCTGCATCCCGGTAGCACCGCAGAGGGCTCTGACCTGCTCCTCCGTCATCGTGGCGAGCATCGCCTTGCCGGCCGCCGATGCGTGCGGGACCTCGCGCTGGCCGAGCGGCGTGTGGAACCTGACGCTGCCCGGCCCGTCGACCCGCTCGATGAAGACCGGGTAGCCCCCGTCGCTGATGGCCACCCTCGAGGTCATCTTGGTCAGCTCGGCGAGCTCGGACAGGACCGGCCTGCAGATGTCACCGAGCGGCAGCTGGCTGCGGGTGATGTCGCCCAGCCTGATCAGGGCCGTGCCCAGGCAGTACCGGGGGCCTGGCCGCGAGTCCCGCAGCACTCCGGCCGTGGTGAGCGTCCTGGCCAGCGCGAGCGTGGTGCTCTTGGAGGCGCCGAGCGACCTGGCCAGGTCGCTGAGCGAGAGGCCGTCCGGCGAGCCCTCGGCAATGATGTTGATCAGCCGCATGGCCCTGGCGACGCTGCGGACCGTGTACCGGTCCTCCTGCGGGTCGCTCTCAGGCGGCGTATCCGCGCCGCCAGGAGACTGGGCAGGTCCCACCAGCAACACACCTCCCGCGTCGGTATTGCCGAACGGCAATGTATGAAACCGATAACAAACCTTGACATGGCCGGTTATCGCGAGTTTTGTTGCCTGCGTGATTCTACATCACGCAACAGCGTTCGGTAGTGCAGAACGCAAGAAGCGAAGTGTCGCCCGGGCGAGCGCGGCCAGCCAGCGCATCGTGCGCTGGCTCGACAGCGGCGCCGGCGCTGCCGGGCTCGTCCTGACCGGTCCGGCCGCTGTCGCGTGGGCCTGCGGCGGGATCGCGCCGCCGGTCGACAGGACCGCGGCCACCGACCTCGTCTGGGCCGTCTTCACCTCCCGCGGAGCAGCACTGATTACCACGAACGTCGAGGCCGATCGGATCAGGGCGGAGTACGACCCGGCCGCGCACGGCTTCGCCGACCTGGCGGAAGTTCCGTGGTACTCCCCCGACGACTTCGTCAGCACCGCCCTCCGCCTGGCTGGCGGCCCGGCCGTCAGCCTCGCCAGTGACGGCAACCCGGCCTTCGGGCACGACGCGTCGGACGACCTGATCGCGCTCCGGCTGGAGCTGTCCGCGGCGGAGGCCGAGGACCTGGCCGACCTCGGCGCCGACGCGGCGCACGCGCTGCAGGCCGGGCTCACCCAGTGGCAGCCGGGCGAGCGGGATCTCGACATCCAGGCGCGCTGTGCCGCCTACCTCGAAGCGGCGGGGGCCGACGCGCCGGTGCTGATCGTGGGCGGTGATGACCGGCTGGAGCGGTACCGGCACCCGATGGCGGCCGGAGTGCCGGTGCGGCGCCTGGTCATGGCCGTGGTCGTCGCCAGGCGGGCCGGGCTGCACGTCGCCCTGACCCGGTTCGCGGCGGCGGGCCCGCTGGAACCGGCGTATGCCGCGCTGCGCCGCAAGGTCCTGGCCGTCGAAAACGCGACCCTCGCAGCCTGCACGCCAGATGCGCAGTACGGAACTGCTCTCGAATCGCTGGCCAGCGCTTACGCTGCAATTGGGGCAGAAGGCGGATGGATGGGTCATTATCAGGGCGGGCCGATCGGATTCGCTCAGCGCGAGTTCGAGATCGCCCCTGGTCAGACCGGGTCGCGGTGGTACCGCGAGCCGATCAGGGCCGGCCACGCCCTCGCCTGGAACCCCAGCCTGCCAGGCGGCGCGAAGTCGGAAGACACCTATCTGGTGACCGAGAACGGCCAGCTCAGCCTGGTCACCGACGCGCCCGGCTGGCCCACTGAGATCAGCGGCAGCGGGAGCTCGCGCCCCGCAGTACTGGAGGTCGGAACGTGACCGACGTAATCACAGGCCAGCTAGCGACCGGCGTCGCCGCGATCGCCCAGGCGGGCCTGACGGCTGAGCCGGCCAGCCCGGCGAGCCAGGCCAGCTTCCCCGACGGAGCGCACTTCAGGATCGAGATCCCGAGCGTGGAGGGCCCGGCGGTCCTGCGGGCCGTCGTCGCGGCGGCCGCGGAACGCGGCGTCACGGTCAACCGCGTCTCCCAGGGCAGCGGCGCGATGATGCTGTCCGGCGCCGAGCTGAGCGAGATGGCCACGATCGCCGCCGACGCCGGGATCGAGGTGTCGCTGTTCGTCGGCCCGCGCGAGGAATGGGACATCGGCCGGGCGGCGAGCGCCCCCGACGGCCAGGTCTACGCCGGCCGGCTCCGCGGCACCCGGCAGCTCCGCTACGCGGTCGACGACATCGCGCGGGCCGCCGAGCACGGCATCAGGGGCTTCCTGATCGCCGATCCCGGCCTGCTCCAGATGGTCACCAGGCTGCAGGCGTCCGGCCAGCTGCCCGCGTCGATCGTCTGGAAGGTCTCGGCAGTGCTCGCGCCGTCGAACCCGCTGAGCTTCCGGCTGCTCGAGCAGCTCGGCGCGTCGACCATCAACGTGCCGTCCGATCTCACGCTGGGCCAGATCGCCGAGATGCGCGCGGTCAGCGGCCTGCCCATCGACCTGTACGTAGAGACACCGGACGCGATGGGCGGCGTCGTGCGCGGCCACGAGGCCGCCGACCTGATCAGCGTCGCGGCGCCGATGTACACAAAGTTCGGGCTGCGGAACTCGCGGCCGCTGTATCCGTCCGGCGTGCACCTGGCCGACGAGGCCGCGGCGATCGCGAGAGAGAAGGTGCACCGCGCCGCGATCGCGCTGGAGTGGATCGTCCGCAGCGGGATCAAGCTCACCCAGTCACAGCCTGGCGCCGTCGGGCTCGGCGTGCCGGAACCGCAGTGACGGCGGGAACAATGACGACGGGGACGCCGCGATGACGAGCTTGCGCAGCCGGGCGTGGCTGGCCGGCGATGACGAGGTCGCCGTGCTGCACCGGGTCGCGCTCGCCAGCGCGGGAGTGCCGGTCGGCCCGGGTGCCGACCGCCCGGTAATCGGCATCGCCAACTCGGCCAGCGAGCTCAACCCGTGCAACCTGCCGCTGCGCGACCTGGTCGGCCCGGTGCGGGACGGGATCGAGGCGGCCGGCGGCGCCGGCGTCGAGTTTCCCGTCATCTCGCTCGGCGAGGACCTGATGAAGCCGAGCGCGATGCTGTACCGCAACCTGCTGGCCGTCGAGATCGAGGAGATGGTGCGGGCCAACCCGCTCGACGGCCTGGTCATCCTGGCTAACTGCGACAAGAGCGTGCCGGGCGCGCTGATGGGCGCGATCAGCGCGAACATCCCCACGGTGCTCGTGACGGGCGGCGCCAGGAGCGTCGTCACCTTCCGCGGCGCGAAGATCGGCACCGGGACGGCGCTGTGGCGGCTGTGGGACGAGCGCCGGGCCGGCCGGCTCGACGACGCGGGCTGGCGCGAGCTCGAGCGGTGCCTGTCCTGCGGCCGCGGCGCCTGCAACACGATGGGAACCGCGTCGACGATGGCGGTGCTCAGCGAGGTGCTCGGGCTGATGGTGCCCGGGTCGAGCTCGGTGCCGGCCGGCGACCCGCGGTCGGCGGCCCGGGCGCGGCAGGCCGGCGAACTGATCGTCGGAGCCGTGACCGGCGGGGGGCGGCGGCCGCAGGACATCCTGACGCCAGGCGCGTTCGCCAATGCGGTCGTCGCGCTGCACGCGATCGGCGGGTCGACGAACGCGGTCATCCACCTGGCGGCGCTGGCCGGACGGGCCGGCGTGCCGTTCCCGCTCGACGACATCGCCAGGCTCGGAGCCGGCGTGCCGGTGCTCGCCGACGTCGAGCCGTCCGGGTCGCAGCTGATGCCGGACTTCGACGCCGGGGGCGGTGTCCCCTCGCTGCTGCGGGAGATCTCCGGCCTGCTCGACCTGGGCGCGCCGACGGTCGCCGGGCGGAGCATCGGCGAGATCACGGCCGGGGCCCGCCCGGCCAGCGGCGCGATCAGGCCGGCTAGCTCGCCGCTGCGCGAGGGCGGCGCCTTCGGCGTCGTCCGGGGAACGCTCGCGCCGGACGGCGCGGTGATCAAGACCTCGGCGGCGAGCCAGGACCTGATGCGGCACCGCGGCCCGGCGGTCGTGTTCCGCGGGTACGACGACATGCTCGCCCGGATCGACGACCCCGCCCTGCCGGTCACGCCGGACAGCGTGCTGGTGCTGGCGGGCTGCGGCCCGGTCGGCGTCCCCGGCATGCCGGAGTGGGGCATGATCCCGATCCCGGCGCGGCTGGTCCGAGCGGGCGTGACCGACATGGTCCGGGTCACCGACGCCAGGATGAGCGGCACCAGCTTCGGCACCGTGCTGCTGCACGTCGCGCCCGAGGCTGCCGTCGGCGGCCCGCTCGGCCTGGTGCGCGACGGTGACCCGATCAGCGTCGACGTGCAGGCAGGCACGCTCGACCTCGAGGTGGACGACGCCGAGCTGGCCAGGCGGCGGGCCGCGCTCACGCCGCCGCAGCCGCAGCACCTGCGGGGCTGGCCCGCCCTGTACGCGCAGCACGTCATGCAGGCACCAGACGGCTGTGACCTCGACTTCCTCCGGGCACCAACGGCGGCGCACCGGAGCTTCATCGAACCCGTCGTTGGGCGCTCATGAGGACGACCCAGCGCAGCAGAAAGGAGAGAGCCGTGAGGCGTTGGAAAATGGCAGCAGCCGGGGTGGTGGCAGCGCTGCTTGCGGCAGGCTGCGCGAGCAGCGGTGGCGGGAGCGGAGGCGGTACATCATCCGGCCCGGTCACGATCACGATCGCGGAGAACTACGGCACCGAGCAGAACGCGACGGCGCTGAAGAACCTGGCTGCGGCGTTCCACAAGCTGCACCCGAACATCACGGTGAAGATACAGCCCCAGAACGGCGACAACTACTTCGCGCTGCTCCAGAAGGACGCGATCTCCAAGAGCGGGCCCGATCTCGCGGTTATGTGGACCGGCCTGTTCACCCTCCAGTACAAGGGCTTCCTGACCAACCTCAAGAGCGAGATCCCGGCCGCCGATCTGGCCCGGGTGGACCCCAACGCGCTCAAGTGGACGTCGGATGGCTTCAACCCCGCCAACGGTCCTTACGTGATCCCGCTGGAGAACCAGTTCTACATCGGCTTCTACAACAAGGCTGACTTCAGCAAGGCCGGCGTCGCGTCGGTGCCGACCGACTGGAGCCAGCTCTACGCAGCGTGCGCCAAGCTGAAGAAGGCCGGGTTCACCCCGCTCGTCTACGGCAACGGCGGCCAGCCGATCAGCGCCACCTTCTACCCGTGGTACGACATGAGCTACATGATGATCGGCGCCTACCCGGTCAGCCAGTGGCAGGGCCTGTACAGCGGGAAGATCCCGTGGACCTCGGCAACGATCAAGTCCCAGCTGAGCAACTGGACCAAGCTGCACAGTTCGGGCTGCACCAACTCCGACGTGGTCACCAACACCAACAACCTGGGTCAGTTCGAGAGCGGCAAGGCCGCGATGATGGTCGACGGCACCTGGGACACCGCGAAGTTCACCAGCGCGCTCGGCAGCAAGGTCGCCGCGTTCGCCCCGCCATTTTCCGACACGCCGATCAAGGGCGTCGTCGACTTCGCCGGCGACGGCATCGCCCAGATGAGCTACTCGCCGAACGCGACGGCCGACGGCGAGTTCCTCGACTTCATGACCACGACGCAGGCCGCGTCGATCATCAACGCGGCCGGCCTGATTCCGGCAATCAACGGCACAACCACGAGTAACCCGGTAAACCAGCAGATGCTGGACCTGGTCAGCAAGGGGGGTCTAACGGCGTACCCGATGCTCGACAACGTTGTCCAAGGCGACGTCGTCAACACCGGCTCGAAGTTCCTGCCGTCCGTGCTGAACGGCACCCAGTCGGTCACCGCGGCGCTGCAGGCCATGCAGACCACGCTGAACCAGCTGCCGTCCAGCCAGCGCGGCAACACATTCCCGTAATCCCCGCCGTGGTGGTCTCCGGTGGCGTCAGCAGGAGGAGACCACCACCACGAACCTGGAGCCGGCCGACAGTGAGCCTGACCGAGGCGAAGACCCCGGCCTCCGTCCCCGCCGCCGCGCGGCGGGGACGGAGCGGCCGGGCGACGCGCTCGCGCCTGTCCAGGCGCCGGCGACGGGCCGGGATCCTGCTCTCGCTTCCGGCCGTCGCGCTGGTGATCGCTCTCATCGGCATCCCGGTCGGCCAGGCCGTCTACTACTCGATGACCCAGTGGAACGGCCTGATAGCGACCTGGATCGGGCCGAGCGTCTATACCGCCCTGGTCAAGGACCCGATCTTCTGGCGGGTAGCGGAGAACAACGGGCTGCTGCTGCTCGCCGTGCCGTTCGCGATCGGGATCCCGCTGATCATCGCCGCGCTGCTGAACGAGCATGTCCGCGGCTGGCGGTTCTTCCGGTCGGTCTATTTCCTGCCGACGGCGATCTCATGGGTCGTGATCGGCATGTTCGCGCAGCGCTTCTTCTCCGCGACCGGCGTGCTGAACAACCTGCTGTCCCAGGTCGGATTCGGCGCCTCGGCCACCGACATGCTGGCCGGCGAGCATAGCGCGCTGGTCGCGCTGGCGATCACGTTCATCTGGTCGATGGTCGGCACTAACACGATCATCTTCCTGACCGGCATGGCCACCCTCGACCCGACGCTGACCGAGGCGGCGAGGGTCGACGGCCTGTCCAGGCTGCAGATCTTCTTCCGGGTCACGCTGCCGCTGCTGACCAGGTTCATCCAGTTCTCGTTCGTGATCACGGTGATCAGCGCGTTCTCCGCGCTGTTCAGCCTGATCTTCGTGATGACCAGCGGGGGGCCCGGTTTCGGCACCACGACGCTGGAGTTCTTCATCTACCAGGCTGGCTTCCAGCAGGTCCAGTTCGGCACGGCGGCGCTGTACGGCGTCGTCCTCTTCGTGATCATGGCGATCGCCGGCCTGGTGCAGCTCAGGCTGATCAAGCCGGACGACGGCGGGGGCTGGTAAGCCATGGCAGCGATCAGGCAGTCCGGGCGGAGCTCGCGGCTGAACAAGAAGATGGCCATCTGGGCTTTGTTCACCCTGATGGTCATTATCGCGGTCGTGATGCTGTACCCGTTCTGGTACATCATCGACAACGCGTTCCGCAGCGCCGGGCAGTTCGACCGGCAGGCCGGCCACTCGCTCAGCGGCTGGAAGGAGCTGTTCGCGAACCTGCCCGTGACTGGCCAGCTGCTCAACTCCACGCTGGTCTGCGCCGCGTCCATCGCGATCATCCTGATCGTGTCGACGACGGCCGGCTTCGCCTTCGCCAAGCTGCGGTACCGGGGCAGCGGGATGGTCTTCCTGCTCGTCGTCTCCGCGCTGATGGTGCCGCTGCAGTCGATCATCTTCCCCGAGATCGTCAACCTGGGCAATGTTCATCTGACCAGCTCCTACGCGGGAGCGGTCCTGGTCTACGCGGCGCTCGGCACCCCGTTCGCGACGTTCCTGATGGCGACGTACTACCGGGGGATCTCCGACGAGCTGATCGAGGCCGCCGTGATCGACGGGCTCGGCTATGAGCGCACGTTCCTGCAGATCGCGATCCCGCTCTCGCTGCCCGCCATCGCGACCGTCACCGTGCTGCAGTTCATCCAGATCTGGGACGACCTGCTGGTCGCGCTGTTCTTCCTGCCGACCAACCAGCGCACCATCACCGCTGGCCTGGCCACGCTGGCGACCGGGCGGACCACGAGCATCCCGCCGCTGATGGCAGGCTCGCTGATCAGCGCCATCCCGGCGATCGTGGTCTACCTGATCTTCCAGCGGCATCTGGTCAAGGGCCTGACCCTCGGAATGGGAAAGTAAGGAGCGGCCGCGTGGCGCGGATCGAACTCGACTCGGTCACCAAGGAGTTCCCGGACGGGACGACCGCCGTCCGGTCGCTCGACCTGGCGGTCGGTGACGGCGAGCTGCTCGTGCTCGTGGGGCCATCGGGATGCGGCAAGACGACGGCGCTGCGGATGGTCGCCGGCCTGGAGGACATCACCTCGGGGACGATCAGCATCGACGGCAGGCCGGTCAACGATGTCGAGCCGCGGCACAGGGATATCGCGATGGTGTTCCAGAGCTACGCGCTCTACCCGCATCTGTCCGTCTACGACAACATGGCGTTCAGCCTGAAGTACCGCCGGGTCGCCAAGGCCGAGATCAGGCAGCGGGTCGCCGAGGCCGCGAGGATCCTCGAGCTCGAGCCGTACCTGCAGCGCAAGCCGCGGCAGCTGTCCGGCGGCCAGCGGCAGCGGGTCGCGATGGGCCGCGCGATCGTGCGGCAGCCGCGCGCGTTCCTGATGGACGAGCCGCTGTCCAACCTCGACGCGAAGCTGCGGGTTCAGATGCGGGCCGAGATCGCCCAGCTGCAGCGCTCGCTCGGCACGACGACGATCTACGTGACCCACGACCAGACCGAGGCGATGACGCTCGGGACCAGGGTCGCGGTGATCTCCGGGGGCGTGCTCCAGCAGGTCGCCGCGCCGCAGGAGCTGTACCGCAGGCCGGCCAACCTGTTCGTGGCCGGCTTCATCGGCTCGCCGCCGATGAACCTGATCGACGCGACGCTGAAACGCGGCAGTGCCGCGGGCGACGATGCCGGACCCGTCGTGGTGTTCGGCCCGCACCGGCTCGCGATCCCGGCGGAGGTCATCGCCGCGCATCCGGCGTTCGAGCGCTACCT
>DATKQH010000158.1:0-10607 GCA_035532775.1 Streptosporangiaceae bacterium | reverse complement strand
GGGGCGCGGCCGAGCCAAGGCCAAGCAGGTGAAGGTGGCACGCCAGCTGAAGTACAGCGGTGGCGGCACTGACCTTGACCGGCTGCGGGCAGAGCTGGGCGTCGGCATGGATCAGCGGGATACCGGCGGACGGGACGCGTACGCGGACCACGGCCATCGCTACTCCATGACTGACGACGAGGACGTCGACGTCGACGTCGACGATGAGGACGAGGATGAGGACGAGGACGACGAACCTGAGGGCGGCTAGCTAGCTGCGCTCATGGTGCCGTCCGGTAAGTTCCGCCCGGCCTGAGCCGTCGGCAATCTCTCCCAGCGGCCATGCCAGGACACCGCGTTGCGTCAGCAGTCCGATCGCTTTGTCGGCATCGGCGGGTGCCACGACGGCGGTCATCCCGACCCCCATGTTGAAGACGTGCTCCATCTCGTCGCTGTCCACCGAGCCACGTCCGGCGAGCATGCCGAAGACGGGCGGCGGGGTCCAGCTCGCCCGGTTCAGCAGCGCATCCGCGTCGGGCGGCAGCACCCTGGCCACGTTCGCGGCCAGGCCGCCACCGGTGATGTGGGCGAACGCATGAACCTGACAGGCTTGCGCGAGGGCGAGGCAATCCCTGGCGTAGATCCGGGTCGGCGTGGCGAGTTCAGCGCCGAGCGGCGACCCGAGTTCGGCCAGCTCCGCGTCAAGATCGAGGTCCGCGTCATCCAGGATCTGCCTGACCAGAGAGAAGCCGTTGGAGTGCAGGCCGGATGAGGCCAGGCCCAGCACGACGTCGCCGACCTTGACCTGCCCGGGTCCCAGCAGCGAGTCCGCCTCGACCACGCCCGTCGCCGCGCCGGCCAGGTCGAACTCGTCCGGTCCGAAATGCCCGGGATGCTCGGCCGTCTCGCCGCCGATCAGCGCGCAGCCCGCCAGCACGCAGCCTTCGGCGATGCCGCCGACGATCTCGGCGACCCGCTCGGGAACGACCTTCCCGCAGACGATGTAGTCGGTCATGAACAGCGGCTCTGCGCCGCACACCACCAGATCGTCGACAACCATGCCGACCAGGTCGATACCGATCGTGCCGTAACTGCCCATCCGCTGGGCGATCACTACCTTGGTGCCCACTCCGTCGGTCGAGGTAGCGAGCAGCGGCCTGCGCATCATGGCCAGCCGCGACGCGTCGAACAGCCCGGCGAAACCGCCGATTCCGCCGATCACCTCCGGCCCGGCCGTCTTCGAGACCGCGGCGCGCATCAGCGCGACGGCACGATCTCCCGCCTCGATGTCGACGCCGGACGCCGCGTAGCTCGCGCCGGACGCGCTCACTCGGCCAGGCCTCCGGCCACGGTGGTCTCGAGCATGTACTTGCCCTGCTCGGACTCGCTGACAGGGACCGGGTAGTCCCCGTCGAAGCAGGCACGGCAGAGTGTGCTGGCCGGCAGCGTCGTGGCCTGGGTCAGGCCGTCAAGCGAGACAAAGCCGAGGGAGTCGGCCCCGATCGAGTCCCTGATCTCCTCGACAGCAAGGCTCCCCGCGATCAGCTCGGCGCGGCTGGCGAAGTCGATGCCGAAAAAGCAGGGCCAGGCGACCGGCGGGCTGGAGATCCTGACGTGCACTTCCGCCGCGCCGGCCTCGCGCAGCATGGTCACGATCGCCCGCTGGGTGTTACCGCGCACGATCGAGTCGTCCACGACCACGACCCGCTGGCCGGCGATCACGTCACGCAGCGGGTTGAGCTTCAGCCGGATGCCGCGCTGCCTGATGGTCTGGCTTGGCTGGATGAACGTGCGGCCCACGTAACTGTTCTTGACTAGGCCCTGACCGTAGGGGATGCCGCTGCCCTGCGCGTATCCGATGGCCGCCGGAGTGCCCGATTCCGGTACCGGGATCACGATGTCGGCCTCCACCGGGTGCTCGGCCGCCAGCCGCCTGCCGACCTCAACTCTGGTGGCCTGGACGCTCCGGCCGCTGATCGAGGTATCCGGCCTGGCCAGGTAGACGTACTCGAACAGGCAGCCGCGCGGCCGCGCCTCGGTGAAGGTGCGTGACCGGACGCCCCGCTCGTCGATCGCGATCAGCTCGCCCGGCTCGATCTCCCTGACGAAGGTGGCACCGACGATATCGAGGGCCGCGGTCTCGCTGGCGACGACCCAGCCGCGCGGCAGCCGGCCGAGCACCAGCGGGCGGAACCCCTGCGGATCACGGGCCGCGTAGAGCGTCTCCGAGTCCATGAAAACGAGCGAGAACGCTCCCTTCACGTGCGGCAGCACCGCGAGCGCGTTCTCCTCGATGCTGGCCGGCCCGCCGCCGGCGGCCGCGGGTCCGGTAGCGATGCCGGAGGCAAACAGCGACGTCAGGACTTCGGTGTCCGAGGTAGCCGTCCCGGCGCCGCGCGGCTTGCCGGCCATGGCGGCGAGTTCGAGCGTGTTGATCAGGTTGCCGTTGTGGCCGAGCGCCAGGCTGACCGACGGCGTGGCCCGGAAGGTCGGCTGCGCGTTCTCCCAGACCGATGACCCGGTCGTCGAGTACCGGCAGTGCCCGACGGCGATGTGCCCGCGGAGCGTGTTGAGCACGGACTCATTGAAGACCTGGGCGACCAGGCCCATGTCCTTGAAGACCACGATCCTGCTGCCGTCACTGACGGCGATGCCCGCCGACTCCTGACCCCGGTGCTGCAGCGCATACAGGCCGAAATAGGCAAGTTTCGCCACGTCCTCGCCGTGCGTCCAGACACCGAACACGCCGCAGGCATCCCTGGGCGGACGGTCGTCGGAACTCAGATCGTGGGTCAGTCGGCCGTCAGGCTTGATCACCAGCCAAGTCTAGTGAGCCGGCTGGGGTGACTGGACGAGGCGGCCGGCCGCGCGTTGCCTGGCCGGCCGCGCGTTGCCTGGCCGGCCGGGCTGCGCGCGTCGCGGGTCAACCATGCTCGCGATCGCCCGCCTACGCCGTCCACAGCCGTGGCCACCTGCTTGCCGCCACGGCCATCGGCAGCATGGGCATGCAGGTCGCGCACTGGTTCGGCCCCGATCAGCCGTACTCCGGCACCCAGATCGCCGGCCGGTATGCGCAGCCTGCGCTGCGGATCGCCGACTCCCGCAGCTAGCCAGCATGACGTCCCCGCCCTGTTCACGATTTTGGTGGCCGCATAACGGGCTATTCGGATGTGATCATGACGCCAACTAATGAAATGAACCTGAGGGACCCGCTATCCCTGGCCGACGGAGGTGGCGGACACCAGGGGCAGGTACTGCGAGAGATCGGCGCGCGGGCCGCTGGCTCGGACAGCGCCGTCGGCCAGGACCTCGGGCCATTCCGTCCGTCCCGTCGCGAGCATGACCCACGTCAGGGCGTCGGTCTCCACGACGTTCGGCGGGGTACCGCGGCTGTGCCGCGGGCCGGCGACGCACTGAACCGCGCCGAACGGCGGAACGCGTACCTCCACGGATCGCCCGGGGGCCAGCGCCTCGAGCAGGCCGAGCGTGTGGATGACGGCGCCGCGCAGTGCCTCCCGCTGCGGCGTCAGGCCGGCGTCGGCCGCCGCGATCACGCCGTCGAGACAGGCGGCCCCGAGCGCTGGGACCGACAGGGGCCCGCTCCAGGAGCCTGCGCCCAGGGCGGCTCGCTGCGCGGTTACCGCGTCGAGCAGCCGCTGCGGGTCGAGACGTCGTGCTGGCATCGACTGCGACGGTAGCCGACCTCAGCCCGGCTCGCATAACTGGCCAGATGCTCTCGCACGAAGATAAGGGCCCGATGCTCAGGCAGCCAGCGCGACCGGCGGCTGCCTTCACTTCTCGTGACGGTTCAGCCGCCCGCCGATCCTGAGCCAGGTGACCCGCCCGTCGGGGCCGCGGAGGAAGTCGGCGCGCGAACCGGTCGGAGTCCCGTCCGACTTCTTGACCAGTACGTAGTCGGGGCCGAAGGGCTGCGATAGAAGGTGAGCAATGCGAGCTGGCGCACCGTCACGCCGCGGGCTCCGGGCGGCGGCTCGAAGTCCGGCAGGTAGCGCAGGACGGGGGCGTCAAGGTTCAGCCGGCCCGCTTCGACCAGGCGCACCGCCGCCGTGCCGGTGAACGTCTTGGTCGTCGAGCCGATCCGGAACAGCGTCTGCCCATCTACGGGCACCGGGTGGCTGACGTTGGTGATCCCGAAACCGCGGACGTGCAGGCGCCCGCGGTAGAGCACAGCCACCGCCGCGCCTGGTATGACATATCTCGCCATCCCGGCCATGATTTTCCCGTCGAGCCGCCTGAAGAGCACGTCCGCAGGAGGCCATTCCCCGCCATATCGTGCCTGCGGCGGCCCGGCCTTTCCTGCCGTTCGCGGTCGCAGACCAGCTGCGGCCGCGGGGCTGTGCAGCAACTGGCCGCCGAGTACGGTCGCCATGGCCGTCGCCGCCGTGCCGCCATCACGGCCCGCCTGCGTGGGGCAGTCTCCTGCCTGACCTCGTCGCCCATGCCTGACATCCCCTGTCCAGAGGCCCCGGTCAGGCCGTTCTGCTGCCATCGCTGGCCGGCCAGCCGATGACACGCCGGCGGGGTCCTTTGCACCGATCCTGCGGTTTGACAACTGCACCCACATGGGACTTGCGGGGCCGCGCTGGAGTTGCGGGCGAAGCGCCGTATAGGAAAGAGCCGACAAGCCTATAATCGCTGGCTATGCCCGGTCCGCTGAGCGCGCGTCCGCACCGAACCGAGGGATCCTGGGTCCCCCGGCTGGCCGGCGTCGGGGTGATCGGTGTGCTCGCCGCGGGCGGCCTGATCGGCTACCTCGCATCGGCGCACCATGCGGCGGTGCCGCCCCGGCACCGCCCTACTGTCCTGTCGTCCAAGGTGCTCAAGATTCAGACAGTCGGGATCATCGATTTCGGCCCTGACGACGACCGCGACCCGTTCGCGCACGACGCCGACGACCACCCGCTGATGCTCCACCCGACCCGCCAGGGCCTCAGCTTCGTGGCCATCCCGGTCGCCGAACTCGCAGCCGGGGTACCGGTCTGGACCGCGGACCAGATGGCGGACGGCAGCGAGATCTTCATCTACACGGCGACCGGCCAGTGCCTGACCGCTCACCGCGCGGGCCGGCTGCGGCTCTCCCACTGCGACCTGAGTCTCCGCCAGCGCTGGCGGCCATTCGACGGGGCGACCTCGCTGGGGCAGACGTTCGCGAAGTACGCCAGCGCGCAGACAGGGCGCTGCCTGACCGCGCCGGCGAAGAAGCCTGGCCCCGCGACGCTGGAAAAGTGCGGTCTGGCGAGGCTCAAGACTCAGGAGATCGCGTTCTGGTGGAACGCCTGACCGGGGCCCGCACCGCACGACCGGGGCCGCACCGCACGACCGGCCCACGAACCAGCCGGCCCACGACGAGCCGGCCCGGGTCAGCCGAACAGCGCAGGCAGCGTACGCCGGTGCACGGCGCTGAGCTCGGCCACCGGGATAGCGAACAGCCCGGTCAGCTCGAGCGACTGTCCCCCGGTCACGCCTAGCGTCGTCGCCGGCACGCCGTGCTCGGCGCACAGCGCGGCGAACTCCGCCTCCGCGCCTGGCCGCAGCACCACGATCGCCCTCCCCGCCGACTCGCTGAACAGCCAGGTGAACGGATCCGCCGCGCCCGCCGGCTCGGCTGGCACCGTCACCACGCAGCCGGTACCGCCTTCGGTGGCCGGCTGAGCCGCCCGGTTCCCGCCCGTCAGGCAGCACTCGGCCAGGGCGAGCGCCAGCCCGCCGTCGGACAGGTCATGCGCCGCCGACAGCACGCCCGCGTCCGCGCCGGCCGTGAGCACGGCAGCCAGGCGCTGCTCCGCCATCAGGTCCACGGCGGGCGGCCGCCCGCCGAGATGGCCGTGCACCACGTGCGCCCACAGCGACCCGCCGAACTCCCCGGCCGTATCGCCGAGCAGCGCGATCGACTCGCCTTCCGCGCCGAAGCCGCTGGGCAGCCGCCGACGCACGTCGTCGAGCACGCCGAGCACCCCGACGACAGGCGTCGGCTGGATCGCCTCCGCACCGGTCTGGTTGTAGAAGCTGACGTTCCCGCCGGTCACCGGGATGCCGAGAGCCAGGCACCCGTCGGCGAGCCCGCGCACGGACTCGGCGAACTGCCACATCACCGCCGGGTCTTCCGGCGAGCCGAAGTTGAGGCAGTTGGTCACGGCCAGGGGCCGGCCGCCGGACGCCGCCACGTTCCGGTACGCCTCGGCCAGCGCGAGCTGAGTCCCCGAATAGGGGTCGAGCAGGCAGTACCGGCCGTTGCCGTCCGTGGCGATCGCGATTCCGAGGGATGACTCCTCGTCGACCCTGAGCACCCCGGCGTCGTGCGGCGCGCCCAGCACGGTGTTGCCCCGCACGTCCCGGTCGTACTGCTCGGTCACCCAGGCCTTGTCCGCGCCGGCGGCCGACCCGGCAATGGCGAGCAGATCGGCTCGCAACTCCTCGCCCGTGCCCGGCCGCGGCAAACTGGCCGGATCGTCCTCGCGCAGCAGATCCTGGCTTGCCGGACGCCGCAGCGGCCGCTCATAGAGCGGTCCGTCGGCGGCGGTGGCCGGCGGGATGTCGACGACCAGGTCACCGTGCCACGTCACCTCGAGCCGCCCGGTCGGCGTTACCTCGCCGATCACCGTCGCCGGGACGTCCCACTTAGCGCAGATCTTCAGGAACTGATCGAGGTCTCCGGGCTCGGTGACGGCCATCATCCGTTCCTGCGACTCGCTCATCAGGACCTCGGGCGGGGTCAGGCCGCGGTCACGCAGCGGCACCTCGTCCAGGCTCACGGCCATCCCTGCCTGCCCGGCGGCGGCCAGTTCGGTGGTGGCGCACGCGATGCCGGCCGCGCCGAGATCCTGGATCGCCGCGACCACCCCGGCGGCGTAGAGCTCGAGGCAGCACTCGATCAGCAGCTTCTCCATGAACGGGTCGCCGACCTGCACGCTCGGGCGCTTGGCCCGCTCCCCGCCCGCGTCACCGACCCCGAACGAGGCGCTGGCCAGCACCGACGCGCCGCCGATCCCGTCTGGCCCGGTCGGCGAGCCGAACAGCACGACCTTGTTACCCGGGCCGCTCGCCTGAGCCAGCTTCAGGTCGGCGTGCCGCATCACGCCCAGGCACAGGGCATTGACCAGCGGATTGCCCGAGTAGCACGGGTCGAACACCAGCTCGCCGCCAATGTTAGGCAAACCAAGGCAGTTGCCGTAGAACGAGATGCCGCCCACCACACCGGGCAGCACCCGCCTGGTGTCCGGCGCATCAGCGGGCCCGAACCGCAGCGCGTCCATGACCGCGACGGGCCTGGCTCCCATGGCCAGGATGTCCCTGACGATCCCGCCCACGCCCGTGGCGGCGCCCTGGAACGGCTCCACGTAGGAGGGGTGGTTATGCGACTCGATCTTGAACGTGACGGCGTAGCCCTGGCCCACGTCCACCACCCCGGCGTTATCGCCGATGCCGGCGAGCAGCGCGGTCGTGGGCGGCGCCTTCTCGGCGAACTGGCGCAGGTGCACCCGCGACGACTTGTAGGAGCAGTGCTCGCTCCACATCACCGAGTAGATCGCCAGCTCAGAGTCGGTGGGCCGGCGCCCGAGCTGCGTCACGATGCTCGCGTACTCGGCGTCGGTGAGGCCGAGCGCGGCATGGGGCTGCCCGCGGCCTGGCGTCGCCTCGGCGTGGGCCACCGTGTCGGGCCGGCTCATGCCGCGGCCGCCGGGGTCAGGATGGAGGCGAAAAAATTGAGCCCGTCGGTCCCGGGCCCGGTGAGCGGGTCGATCGCGTGCTCGGGATGCGGCATCAGGCCGACCACGTTGCCATCGGCACTGGCGAGCCCCGCGATGTCGCCGGCGGACCCGTTCGGGCTGCCGTCAGCGTAGCGGGCGACGACCAGGCCCGATGCGTCGAGATCGGCCAGCGTCCGCTCGTCGGCAACATAGGCTCCGACGCCGCTCTTCAGCACGACCGTGATCACCTCGCCTGGTGCGTAGCCGCTCGTCCACCTGGTCTGGCTGTTCTCGATCCTGATCCGCACGTCCCGGTTCACGAAGTGCAGGCCGGTATTGCGGGTCAGCGCACCGGGCAGCAGGTGGGCCTCGCAGAGCACCTGGAAGCCGTTGCAGATGCCGAGTACCGGCAGGCCAGCATCCGCCGCCGGGATCAGCTCGGCCATCACCGGCGCGAACCTGGCAATGGCGCCGCAGCGCAGGTAGTCGCCGTAGGAGAACCCGCCTGGCAGGATCACCGCGTCGACGCCGCGCAGGTCGCGGTCGCCATGCCAGAGCGGGATAGGCGTTCCGCCCGCTCGCGCGACCGCCCGGCTGGCGTCGGCGTCGTCAAGCGATCCGGGGAAGGTGACGATTCCGACCTTGAGCGTCAATGGCGTCCTCGATAGCATCCGCGCCGCCCTGGCGGCGGCCAGGCCTGCAGGCAGGCTACCTGGTCAGCCAGCGTCCCTGAGCGCCCAGCCTCCCAGGTCGGCGAACGGCGCATCGTCCCGCCACTCGATCCGCTTGCGAAGCTGCACGACGGTGCCTCTGCCCGGCCCGGTTTGCAGGCTGACGTCGTCCACGCACGCCCGCATGATCGCCATCCCGCGGCCAGACTCGGCCAGCTGCGCGACGTCGCTGCTCCTGGCCCGGCGGCCGAGCAGCGAGACGGGGCGGACCGGCGGCCGGCGCAGGTGGCGGCTGAGGTGCCGCCGACGGGAGGCCCTGATTCTCGCCGGGTCGAAGCCACGGCCGTTGTCGAGCACCTGGAGCACTACCCGGCTCCGGCCGACTCGGGCGACGACGTCGTACCCCTGCCCGGGACCGGCATGCCGCAGCACGTTCGTGCACGCTTCCGTCGCGGCCAGCAGCAGGTCGGAAATACAGTCCTCGTCCACGCCGATGCGGCTGAGGGTGTCGCCTAGCACCCTGCGCATCACCGGAATGCTGAGCGATTCGCGGGGAAACACTAGGCAGAACCGGACATCTCTGGCCAGTTCTTGCGAGTGCAGCACCCGAGTTCGCATTGTCTCCTCTGTTCCTCGGCTACCCCTTGGCTCTCATCACATTGTGAGAGTTTCCACAGCCGGGGCGCGGTAATCATAAACTCGGGCGATCTTCGGACGAACAGTGCGGTTCTTCCAGGTCAACAACGGATTACTGGCGGCGGATCAATGTGGCTGGCCCGCATGTGGCAGTCGTGGTACACCGCCTGTGCCGGTTGGGAATCAGCGCCAGTGGCGGCGCTCCGGGAGGCGGATGTTTGGAATCGCTCGAACCGGTGAAGTGGGTGCCAGTGCTGAATCGTCAGGCCGCTCAGGGACCGTGGATTGCGAATTCCTCAATGATCGGATTTGCCAGCAATTCGGCGGCCAGTTCGGCGACCCGAATCGTCATCGCGTCGGTGCCGGCCTCGGCCGCACCGGAACCATCAGCGGCGGAGCCATCGGCGGCGGAGCCATCGGCGGCGGAGCCATCAGGCGCCGGGCCGGCATCGCCTGGCTCGCCGATTTCGACCTCGAACCGCTTGCCCTGGCGGACCGCGACCACCTCGGTGAAGCCGAGCCTGTGGCACGCTCCGGCGATCGCCTCCCCCTGCGGGTCGTGGATCTCCGGCTTCAGCATGACGTCGACAACTATCTTGGCCACATCACGCAGCGTACGCGAACCCGGCACTTGACCGGCCATGAGGAGCGCCGGGTACTGTCACAGCGGAACACGATGACCGATGACCGCCCGCTCGCGAACCGACGGGCGGCCTGAGCAGGCAAGGAGTGGCACGTGGCCGTCAAAGCTGCCGGGCGAGCTGCCTCCCGATCCCGAACCCACGATGAGCCGCCCGCGACGCCAGAGCTGATCCAGCTGCTGACGCCAGAGGGCGAGCGCGCCGAGCACCCCGACTACCCGCTTGACCTGACGCCTGACGAGATCAAGGCGCTCTACCGCGATCTTGTCCTGGTCCGCAGGATCGACTTCGAGGCTATCGCGCTGCAGCGGCAGGGCGAACTCGGGATATGGGCATCACTGCTCGGCCAGGAGGCGGCTCAGGTCGGCTCGGGCCGTGCGCTCGGCCCGCGCGACATGGCCTTCCCGACTTACCGGGAGCACGGGGTCGCCTGGTGCCGTGGCCTTGACCCGGCCAAGCTCCTTGAGCTGTTCCGTGGCGTCAGTCATGGCGGCTGGGACCCCACGGCGCACAACTTCCACCTGTACACGATCGTGATCGGCGCTCAGACCCTGCATGCGACCGGCTACGCGATGGGCATTCAGCGCGACGGCGCACTCGGCGAGGACGGCGAGGCGGCGATCGTCTACTTCGGTGACGGAGCGACCAGCCAGGGTGACGTGAACGAGGCGTTTATCTGGGCCTCGGTCACCAACGCCCCGGTCGTGTTCTTCTGCCAGAACAACCAGTGGGCCATCTCCGAGCCGCTTGACCGGCAGACCAGGATCCCGCTCTACCATCGGGCACGCGGGTTCGGCTTCCCCGGCATTCGCGTGGACGGCAACGACGTATTCGCCTGCCTCGCCGTGACCCGCCAGGCCATGCAGGCCGCCCGCGAGGGCCAGGGACCGACGCTGATCGAGGCGTTCACCTACCGGATGGGCGCGCACACCACCACCGACGACCCGACCAGGTACCGGCTGTCCGCCGAG
>DATKQH010000157.1:0-26765 GCA_035532775.1 Streptosporangiaceae bacterium | reverse complement strand
CATCATCACCAACGTCTTCGACCCGCGGGAACGGCCGAGGGCCATCGGAATCTGGGCGTCAGCGGTCGGCGTGGCGATCGCGATCGGTCCGGTGACCGGTGGCATGCTGCTCGACCATTTCTGGTGGGGCTCGGTCTTCCTCATCAACGTACCGCTGACGGCCGTCGGCGTGACGGCGATCACCCTGCTCGTACCTGAATCGAAGAGCCCGTCTCCCGGCCGGATCGACTACCCGGGCGTGCTGCTCTCCGTCGTCGGGCTTGTGCTGCTCGTCTTCGGGATCATCAGAGGCGGCGACGCGGGCTCGTGGCTCGAGGGCGGCGTCATCGGCCCGATCGCGGCCGGGCTCGCGGTGCTGACGGTATTCTGCGTGCACGAGTCGAGGACCGAGCATCCGTCCCTCGACGTCAGGCTCTTCCGCGACCCGCGGCTGTCATCGGCTGCGGCGGCGATCGGGCTGAACTTCTTCGCAATGGCGGGCGTGTACTTCTTCATGAGCTTCTACCTGCAGAACGTGCGCGGGTACAGCCCCATGCATGCCGGGCTGCTGACGACGCCGGTGGCCATCGGCCAGCTCATCGCGTCGAACAAGAGCGCCAGCCTGGTCAGGCGGTTCGGCGCGAAGGCAGTCGCGGCGGGCGGCCTGACCGTCGTGACCGGCGCCCTGATCGGATATCACTCGCTGACGCTGGCGACGCCGGTCGCCGCCCTCGAGTGCATCTTCTTCCTCCAAGGTTCCGGCATGGGTATCGTGATGCCGACGGCGACCGAGTCGGTCATGTCGGTGGTGCCGCGGGAACGGGGCGGCGCGGGGTCGGCGATCACGAACACCTCGCGGCAGGTAGCAGTCGCCCTGGGTGTCGCGGTACTCGGCTCGATCCTCGCGCAGGCCTACCGGACCAGCCTGGCGCCTGGCCTTGGCGCGCTGCCCGCTGCACGACGGCTGGCGGCAACTCAGTCCATCGCCGCCACTCAGGCGGCGGCCGGGCACCTCGGCCCCGCGGGTGCCGCGCTGCTAGCGCTCGCCGACCGCTCGTTCGTCCATGCCATGCATGTGACAACCGTGGTGTCCGCGGTCATCGCGGCGACCGGGGCGGTCCTGATCGCGATCTGGATGCCGGGCCTGCGCGCGGCGGCCAGCCGAGCCGACGCTGATGAGCTGCCAGCAGGTCGCGCGCCGGTCGCCGCACTGATGGAGGACTAGACCAGGCCATGACGTCAGTGCAGCTACCGCAGGAGCAGGCGCGCCGGGCCGGCCGGCCGCGCAGTGAGCAGGCCGACCGCGCGATCATCGAAGCCGCGCTTGATCTGTTCGCCGAGTCCGGGCCTGAGGGCCTGTGCATCGAGAAGGTGGCGGCCAAGGCCGGCGTCGGCAAGGCGACCATCTACCGGCGCTGGCCGGGCAAGGAAGACCTGCTGCTCGCCGCGCTCGCCGCCCTGAAGGCGCCGCTGCCCGAGCCGAAGGGCGAGTCCGTCAGGGATGACCTGGCAGCGCTGGTCGACGCGATGCGGACGGAGGCGGTGGACCCGCGCCAGGTGCGGCAGTTCGCCCTCCTCCTCGGTGAGGGCGAGCGATACCCGCGGCTGATCGAGCGGTACGTGGAGGCGGTCGTCGAGCCGCGGCGCGACGTGTTCAGGGCGGTGCTCCGCCGCGGCATCGCCACCGGCGAGCTGCGCGAGGCGACCAACATCGAGGTGGCGGTGGACATGCTCACCGGCACGGTGCTCGCCAGAGCGCGGCTCGGCCAGGACCGTTCGGACCGCGGGTACGCCAGGCGGGTGGTGGACGAGCTGCTGACCGGGATGGCGTCGCGATAGGTTCGGACGGCACCGCGATAGGTTTCGTGTCGAGGGCACCAGCCAACCGACGGGAGCAGCCATGCGGATGACGAAGCTCGGGCATTCCTGCGTCCGGCTGGAGCGCGACGGCAAGGCGATCGTGCTCGATCCCGGTGTATGGAGCGGAGCGGATCCGCTGGCCGGGGCGAATGCCGTCCTGATCACGCACGAGCATGCCGACCACCTGGACACCGGGGTCGTGCGGGCGGCGCTGGAGCGCGACGCCGGGCTCGAGCTGTGGGCCAACGCGCCGGTAGCCGCGCAGTTCGCTGATCTCGGCGCCCGGGTGCACACCGTGAGTCATGGTGACGCGTTCAGTGCCGCGGGCTTCGACGTGCACGTCTACGGCCACGATCACGCGCCGATCCATCCGGACATGCCGCTGGTACCCAACGTCGGTTTTGCCATCGACGGCAAGCTCTTCCACCCGGGCGACGCGTTCACGATCCCCAGCGAGCCGGTCGAGACGCTGCTGCTGCCGATCAGCGCACCGTGGCTGAAGGCATCGGAGATGGTCGACTACGCGCGTGCCGTGCAGCCGAGGATCAGCTACGCCATCCATGACGAGTTGCTGAACGTCAACGGCATCAACCTGATCGCTCAGCTCGCCGGGATGCTGCTCGGCGGATCAGGCGAGGGCGGCTACGCCCGGATGGAGCCGGGCGCCAGCGTCGAGATCTAGCCTGTCTGCTGGACGTTCGAGTTCACGATCTTGCCGTTTTGCACGGTGTAGGTGCCCGAGTAGTACTTCGCCGTGCCGTTGGTCTGGCTGGCCGTGAGCCTGAAACTGACGGTCTCGCCGGAGACACCGGTGATCGTGAGGACGTCGTCCTGCGTGCCAGCGAAGCCGGCGCGGAAAGCCGCGAATGTCTCGGCGCCCTGGACCTGGGTGTTGAGCCCGTACGCGG
Source organism: Streptosporangiaceae bacterium (assembly GCA_035532775.1). Classification (GTDB taxonomy): domain Bacteria; phylum Actinomycetota; class Actinomycetes; order Streptosporangiales; family Streptosporangiaceae; genus Chersky-822. The sequence goes on along the minus strand of DATKQH010000157.1, from coordinate 24,018 downwards.
CGCGGTAGTGGTGACTGTTGATCGCGTTGTAGTAGTCGGTCACGACCGGGCCCGGGCTGCTTATCGCAGGTGACGAGCTGGCCGGGCTGGACTGTGCCGGGCTGGACTGTGCCGGGCTGGACGGGGCCTGACTCGACGGGCCGGCCGAGCTGGCATGCGGGCTGCCGCTGGCCGTGACGGGGGAGGTCGGTCCGGTCTGAGGGCTGTTGTTGCCGCGCAGATGCAGGACGAGCACGCCTGCTCCGGCCAGGATCGCGATGATGACCAAGCCGACCAGGAAGGGCAGCGCCTTGCCGCGCCGGGGCGGCGGCGGGATCTGGTGCTGTGGCGGCGTCTGATACCCGGATCCGCCTGCCCACAGCTGGTGTGCCTGGCCCGGCGGCCCGTAGCCACCGGGCGGGCCATAGCCACCAGACGGATCGTAGCCACCGGACGGGTTGTAACCGGCGGGCGGGCCGTACCCACTGGGCGGACTGTAAGCGGATCCCGCGTACTGGTCAGGAGCTGTCGCACCCGGCGGCGGACCCGCAGCGCCCGGCCCGCTGACACCCCGTACCGCCTCGGTGATGGTCGCCTCACCGGGAGGCATAGGACCGACCGGCGGAGTGCCTGGGCGGGCTGGGCCGGCCGAAGCAACGGGACCGATAGGCAGCTCGGTCGCGGGCGGAACCGGCCGCGCGGCGCCGGCCAGCTCGGTAGGCATTCCCGGGCCGGGCCCGGCCTGCCCGTACCTCGCCTGGCCCGGCGGGGCCGCGCAGGCGGCGCGTAGCTGACCGGCGAACTCCAGGCAGCTGGCCTGCCGGTTCTCCGGCGACTTGGCGAGTGCCCTGGCGATCACCTGGTCCACCTCGGGCGGCAGCTCGGGCCGCAGCTGGCACACGGAGGGCGGCGGCGCGGATACCTGCGCCCACATCACGGCCAGGTCCTGGTCGCGCTGGAACGGCGGCCGGCCGGTCAGCATCTCGAACGCCGCGCAGGCCAGCGCGTACAGGTCCGTCCGGCCGTCGATGGGACGGCCCTCGACCTGCTCGGGCGACATGTAGTCGATCGTGCCGAGGAACTGCCCGGTGCCGGTCAGGCTCACCGCGGCGACCGACAGCTTGCTCAGTCCGAAGTCGGACAGGTACACGTGATCGGGCGTGCTGCCGGTGCCGACCGTGCCGAGCAGCATGTTGGCGGGCTTGACGTCCCGGTGGACCAGGCCGTGCGCGTGGGCGGCATCGAGTGCCGACGCGACCTGGGTGACGATGTTCACCACCCGGGAGGGCCGGAGGGTTCCCTCCCGGTCAATCAGCGCCCGCACGTCCCGCCCGGCGACGTAGCGCATCGCGATGAACAGGACGCCCTCTGCCTCGCCAGCCTCGAACACCGGGATGATGTTCGGGTGGTCGACTGCAGCGCCCGAACGCGACTCCCTGATGAATCGCTGCCGGAACGCGGCGTCCCTGGTCAGGTCGGGCGCGAGTACCTTGAGCGCGACCTGGCGGTCGAGCCGCACGTCGGCAGCGCGGTACACGACGGCCATCCCGCCGCGTCCGATCAGCTCCTTGACCTGATAGCCGGCTATCCGTGCCCCGGCGGGAAAGTCGCCGATCGCCGGCCTATTCTCGCCGTTCACTACCTGCCTCCGAACGCATGCCCCTGCCCGGTGATCGCCCGCTCCAGCGGTAACGCGAGCCCGTGCCGAATTGTCGGTTTATTTGGTCAGTCACAAGGACCGTCCAAGTATCCGGCCTTCTGGCCGCCCGCTCAACTCGGCTGGCGGCCAGGCTACCGGGGGGAGGGCTCGCGCCAGCGGCTGGTGATCGGCAGGCGGCGGTCCCGGCCGAAGTTCTTCGCCGAGATCTTCGGCCCCGGCGGGTACTGCCTGCGCTTGTACTCCGCCCGGTCGACGAGCGTCATCACCCATTCGACCAGGGCCGGATCGTGTCCGGCCGCGACTAGCTCGGCGGCTCCCATGTCCTTTTCCACGTAGTCGTCGAGCAGGGGATCGAGCACCGCGTAGTCGGGCAGCGAGTCGCTGTCGAGCTGGCCGGGCCGCAGCTCAGCACTCGGCGGCTTGGTAATCGAGTTCTCCGGGATCGGCTGATCCTGGCCCGCCTGCGCCGCCTGCTCGTTGCGCCATCTGGACAGCTCCCAGACGAGCGTCTTGGGCACGTCCTTGATAGGCCCGTAACCGCCGGCGGAGTCACCGTAGAGCGTCGAGTAGCCGGTCGCCAGCTCGCTCTTGTTGCCCGTGGTCAGCACCAGGTGGCCTTCGGCGTTGGACAGCGACATCAGCACCATGCCCCGCACCCTGGCCTGCAGGTTCTCCTCGGCCAGCCCGGTGAGATGCAGCTGCTCGTCGAACGCGCCGACCATCGGGGCGATCGGCACAGTGCGTCCTCGCAGTCCCTGCCGCTTGACCAGGTCCTCGGCATCGGCAATGGAGTGACCGGAGGAGTAGTCGCTGGGCAGCAGCACGACGTGCACCCGGTCAGGCCCGATGGCGTCGGCGGCGATCGTGGCCGTCAGCGCGGAGTCGATGCCACCGGACAAGCCCAGAATCACCGACCGGAACCCGTTTTTCTGCACATAGTCACGTACGCCTATGACCAGGGCCGCGTACACCTCGGCAAGCCCGCTCAGCCTGGGCCAGACCGGGCCGTCAGCGGCTGCGGCTGGCGCGGGTTCAGGCGACCGGCCCGGAAGTTCCAGCCGGCGGATCGTCATCGTGGTGCCGTCGCGGGCGTCAGCTGGCGTGTCACCCAGCGCCGCGTCTCCGGCCGGGCGGACCTCGACATCGGTGACGACCAGGGCCTCCTCGAACTGCGGTCCGCGGGCCAGCACCGCGCCGGCCGCGTCGACGACGATCGAGTCGCCGTCGAACACAAGCTCGTCCTGGCCGCCGACCATGTTGACGTAGGCCAGCGGCGCGCCGGCCTCGGCGGCGCGGCGTCGGCACAGCCCGAGCCTGGCATCGGCCTTACCCCGCTCGTAGGGCGAGGCGTTCGGTACCACCAGCAGCGACGCGCCGGCCTGCCGGGCGACCGCGACGGGCCCGCCGTCCTGCCACAGGTCCTCGCAGATCGCCACGGCGACGTCGACGGGCTCGCCAGAGCTCGCCGCGAGGCGGACGACCGGCAGGACGTCGCCAGGGACGAAGTACCGGTACTCGTCGAACACGCCGTAGTTCGGCAGGTGGTGCTTGGCCGACGTGACGGCGACGGAGCCGGCGTGCAGCACGGCCGCCGCGTCCCGCGGGGCGCCGGCCGGCAGCCCGACCCTGGGCGCCAGGCCCGCCTGCCGGTCCAGGTACCCGGTCACCACGGCGATGCCCCCCAGTCCCGCATCGGCCAGCTCAGCGGCGGTCCGGCGCAGTGCCTCGATCGACGCCTCCACGAACGAGGCCCGCAGGGCGAGATCCTCGACCGGGTAGCCGGTCAGCATCATCTCGGGGAAGACGACCACTGACGCGCCGGCGGCGGCGGCCCGGCGCGTCCACTCGAGGATGGCAGCGGCATTCCGCTGGAGGTCGCCGACGGTGGCATTGACTTGGGCGAGCGCGATCCGAAGCTGAGGCACCAGATCAGCTTAGATCGGGTCATCCGGCGGTTAGATCGGGCCATCCGGCGGGTCGCGTTACCGGCAGGAAACACGGACGGGGCAGACTGGCCACGTGGACAGGCAGGAAGAGTTCGTACTGCATACGCTCGAGGAGCGCAACATCCGGTTCGTCCGGCTCTGGTTTACCGACGTGCTCGGCTACCTCAAGTCGGTGGCCGTGGCCCCGGCGGAGCTTGAGGGCGCGTTCGCCGAGGGGATCGGCTTCGACGGCTCGGCGGTCGAGGGGTTCTCGCGGGTCTACGAGGCCGACATGATCGCCAAGCCCGACCCGTCGACGTTCCAGCTGATGCCGCTGCGCGCCGACCCGGTCGGCGTCGGCCGGATGTTCTGCGACATCCTGATGCCCGACGGCTCGCCGTCGCACGCCGACCCCAGGTATGTGCTCAAGCGCGCGCTGGCCAAGGCCGCGAGCCTCGGCTTCACCTTCTACACCCACCCCGAGATCGAGTTCTTCCTGCTCAGGGAGCGGCCCGAGGCGGGAGCCAAGCCGCGGCCGATCGACCAGGGCGGCTACTTCGACCACACCCCGCACAACATCGCGCACGACTTCCGCAAGTCGGCGATCACGATGCTGGAGACCATGGGCATCTCGGTGGAGTTCAGCCACCACGAGGGAGCACCCGGCCAGCAGGAGATCGACCTGCGCTACGCCGACGCGCTCAGCACCGCCGACAACATCATGTCGTTCCGGCTCGCGATGAAGGAGGTCGCCCTCGAGCAGGGCGTCTACGCGACTTTCATGCCCAAGCCCTTCACCGAGTTTCCTGGCTCGGGCATGCACACCCATATGTCGCTGTTCGAGGGCGACAGGAACGTGTTCCACGACCCGGGCGGGGAGTTCCAGATCTCCAAGGTCGGCCGGTCGTTCATCGCCGGCCTGCTCACCCACGCCGCCGAGATCACCGCGGTGTGCAACCAGTGGGTGAACTCCTACAAGCGGCTCTGGGGCGGTGCCGAGCGGATCGCCGGAGCGGGCGGCGAGGCCCCCGCCTACATCTGCTGGGGGCACAACAACAGGTCGGCGCTGATCCGGGTCCCGATGTACAAGCCGAAGAAGGGGAACGCGACCAGAATCGAGTTCCGCTCGCTGGACCCGGCGTGCAACCCGTACCTGGCGTTCGCCGTGATCCTGGCGGCCGGGCTGAAGGGGATCGAGGAGGACTACGAGCTCCCGCCCGGCGCCGAGGACGACGTGTGGGCGCTGACCCCGGCCGAGCGCCGGGCACTCGGCATCGCGCCGCTGCCGCAGAGCCTGTCGGACGCCTGCAACGTCATGCAGTCGAGCGAACTCGTCGCCGAGACGCTCGGTGAGCACGTGTTCGACTTTTTCCTGCGGAACAAGCGCGAGGAATGGCAGGAGTACCGTCGTCAGGTAACAGAATTCGAGCTTGAGCGGTATCTGTCCTCGCTCTGATTCCCCGGTTTCACCAGAACTCAGCTTGACCAGAAACCATTCGGCCCCGGCTCGCGTCCAAGGTCATGGCAGAAAGGAACAGGCGGGCCGCCGGGCCGCGCGCGCTGCGTGCCGGGGCCGTAGCTCTCGCCCTGGCCGGCCTCGCCGCCGGATGCGGACCAGCGCCCCAGACGGCGCGACCGGTGCGGCCGGCGGGCGCGACCGCCGCAGATACGGCACGCCAGGCCGCGCTTCCGTGGCCGCGTGGCGGTTCGCCGGCCCTGGCCCGCGCCGTGGGCAGGCGGATGCTGACCGCGGCGGACGGAGCTGGGCGATGGCCAGGCGGCTGATCACGGATCTGGCGCTGCCGGCCGGTGCCCGGACGACCGTGCCGCGCCCGGTGCCGGCCCTGCTGCACCACCCGGGCCAGGACGCCGGCAGCGGCGACACGATCGACCTGCACAAGTTCTTCTCGATCCGGCAACCCATGCGCTCGGCCGCGTCGAGCACTGGCTCGCGGCCTACGCGGTCCTGCTGCTGACCTGACCGCAATGTCGCAGGGTGCGGGCTGGCTCGCTACCGTGCTGTCGTGAGCATGCCGCGCGCAGTGACGGTGGCCGGACGGCTCGCCGCGCTTGGGTTCGCCGATACGGCAGGCGCTCAGCGGCTGCTCGCCGATGACCTGCACCTTGACCTGCTCGGCGAGGACGCCCAGGTCGTGGCCGCGCTAGCGGCGGCGCCCGACCCCGACCTGGCGGTCGCCGGGCTGGCCAGGCTGGGCCGGGACGAGCAGCTGCTCGCCGCGCTGCGCACCGATCCCGGCCTGCGGGCCAGACTGGCCGCGGTACTCGGCACGAGCACCGCGCTCGCCGACCACCTCCGCCGCCACCCGGATGACTGGCGGCTGCTCAGCGCACCCGACGCGGAACGAGCGCCCGGTGCCGACGAGCTACGCGCCGACCTGCTCGGCGCGACGCAGCCCGACGGGCTGCGGGTCGGCTACCGGCGACGGCTGCTGCGGCTGGCCGCGCGTGACCTGACCGGCGCGACAGCGATCGATGACGTGATGGCCGAGCTGGCCGACCTGGCGGCCGCCGCGCTCGAGGCGGCCCTGGCGATCGCGAGCGCTCAGCTGCCGCCGGACGCGCCGGCCTGCCGGCTCGCCGTGATCGCGATGGGCAAGTGCGGCGCGCGGGAGCTGAACTACTCGAGCGACGTCGACGTGATCTTCGTGGCCGAGCCCGCCGGGCCCGGTGACGAGACCGGCGCGCTGCGGACCGCGACCCAGCTGGCCAGCGCGATGATCCGGGTGTGCTCCGAGCCCGGGCCCGGGGGCAGCCTGTTTCCGGTCGATCCCAACCTGCGCCCGGAAGGCCGCAGCGGTCCACTGGTCCGGACCCTCGCCAGTCACCTCGCCTACTACCAGCGCTGGGCCAAGACCTGGGAGTTCCAGGCGCTGCTGAAGGCCAGGCCAGTCGCCGGAGACCTCAGGCTAGGCCGGGACTACCTGGCCGAGCTGGCGCCGCTGGTCTGGCACGCGGCGCAGCGGGACGATTTCGTCGCCGACGTCCAGGCGATGCGGCGGCGAGTCGTCGCCAGCCTGCCGGCCAGCCAGGCCGGGCGCGAGATCAAGCTCGGCCCTGGCGGCCTGCGGGACATCGAGTTCGCCGTCCAGCTGCTCCAGCTCGTGCACGGCCGGACCGACGAGACGCTGCGGGATCCTGGCACCCTGCCCGCGCTCGCCGCCCTGGCCGCCACCGGCTACGTGGGCAGGCAGGACGCGGCGAGCATGGCGCAGGCCTACCGGTTCCTGCGGGTCGTCGAGCACCTGCTCCAGCTGCGCCAGCTCCGGCGGACCCATTCGCTGCCCACCGACCCCGCGATCCTGCGACAGGTCGGCCGGGCGCTGCGCCCGATGCGGTATGCCGACCGGGAGCTCGCCGGGCCGGCCGACGAATCGGCAGACCCGGCGGACCAGCTGATGACCCGGTGGCGGCAGCATGCCGCGGCCGTCAGGCAGCTGCACGAGAAGCTGTTCTACCGCCCGCTGCTCGACGCGGTCGCGCGGCTGCCTGACGACGTCATCAGGCTGACCTCGCAGTCTGCGGCGGAGCGGCTCGAGGCACTGGGCTACGCCGATCCGGCCGGGGCGCTGCGGCACATCAGCGCGCTGACCACGGGATTCTCGAGAAAGGCGGCGATCCAGCGGGCGCTTCTGCCCGCCATGCTCGGCTGGTTCGCCGATGCGCCGAGGCCGGACGCGGGCCTGCTCGCGTTCCGGCAGGTGAGCGAGGCACTCGGGCGTTCTCCCTGGTACCTGCGGCTGCTGCGTGACGACACCAACGTCGCCTGGCGGATGGCCAGGCTGCTCGCCTCCGGCCGGTACGCCACCGACCTGCTGCTCCGCGCTCCCGACGCGGTGGCCATGCTGGCCGACGACGACCTGCTCACGCCCCGGCCGCGGGCGGGCCTGCGCGGCGAAGCCGAGGCGATGGTGCGGAGGCACGCGGAGACGGCCAACCGGGACGGGGCGGCCGCGCCCCTGCTCGCCCTCCGGCGCCGGGAACTGTTCCGCACCGCCGCCGCCGACCTGCTCGGCCAGCTGGACTGCCTGCTGGTCGCGGAGGCGCTTGGCACCGTCACCGCCGTGACCGTGGCGGGCGCGCTCGAGCTGGCCAGCGACACGGTCGGGCGCGCGTCAGGCGGCCTGCCCGCCAGCTTCTGCGTGGTGGCGATGGGCACCTTCGGCGGGCATGAGATGGGCTACGCGAGCGACGCCGACGTCCTGTTCGCATACGAGCCGGTTCCCGGGGCCGCCGAGCACGAGGCCGCGAGAGCCGCGCACGCGGTGGCGGAGGAACTGCGCCGCCTGCTCGGCCGCCCGGGGCCGGATCCGTCGCTGCGGGTCGACGCGGACCTGCGGCCCGAGGGCAGGCAGGGACCGCTGGTGCGAACGCTGGGCGCGTACCGGGCTTACTACAGCCGCTGGGCTCAGCCGTGGGAGGTTCAGGCGCTGCTGCGGGCTGATCCGGTGGCCGGCGACAGCGCGCTGGGCGAGGCGTTCACCGCGCTCGCCGACGAGGTCCGCTATCCCACCGGGGGTATCGCCGATGCGTCCGTTAGGGAAATCAAGAGAATTAAAGCAAGAATGGAAGCAGAACGGATGCCTCGGGGTGTCGACCCGGCCCTGCATGTCAAGCTCGGCCCCGGCGGGCTCTCCGACGCCGAGTGGGTGGCGCAGCTGCTCCAGCTCCGGCATGCCGGAGCGGTGGCCGCGCTGCGGACCACGGGGACGCTCGCCGCGCTGGCCGCCGCGCAGGAGGCCGGGCTGCTCACGGCCGCCGACGCCGCGGCACTGAGCACGTCCTGGCTGCTCGCCACCCGGATCAGGAACGCGGTCACGCTGGCCACCGGGCGCGCCTCCGACGTGGTACCCACCGGGCAGCCCGAGCTGGCCGGCACCGCGCGGCTGCTCGGCTACCCGCCGGACACGTCCCAGGACCTGGTGCAGGACTGGCGCCGCGCAGCCCGCCGGGCCAGGACCGTGATGGAACGCGTTTTCTACGGCTGATACCCCGGTAGGGGGCAGCTTCCTTCGCTGGGTGCGCGCGAGCAGTCACTACGTCCGTGCATGCTGGTGAGGTGACGAGTACGGCTTCGCGGCGCCCGAGCGAACTGGCAGCAGGCGAGCCGGCGGCGGGGACGCCGGCGGCGGGCCACCAGTCCCGCGCGTCGTGGCCCGGCACGCTGGTCGAGCGGGCGATCGCGGTGATCGCAGCCGACTACCGCAGGCCGGCGGGACCGATCGTGATCGCCGCGGTGCTCGCGCTGGCCGCCGGACTCGAGTCGGGCCGGGCTGCCGGGCCGATCAGCCCGAGCCTCGCGCTGGTACTCGGCCTGCTCAGCACCGCGCCGATCGCGGTGATCAGGAGATTCCCGCTGCCGGCGATCGCCGTCGTGCTGACTGCCAGCGCGGCGTTCATCGTGTTCGGCAGGCTGTCCTGGTCGGTGGCCGCGGTCACCGGCTGGCTGGTCGCGCTGGCCGCGTGCCCGGTCATGCTGGCCCGGCGGCCGGCCATCCTGGCGGTCGCTCTCACCGAGGGCGCCGTGCTGCTCGGCGCCGCGGGTATCCGCGGGAACGCGACTCCGTGGGACGCGACGGCCGCCGAGGCGCTGGCCGTCATCGCGGCCTGGGGCGCGGGGGAGATGCTGCGGGCCAGGCGGCAGTCGGCGATCTGGAAGGCCGAAGCCGCCGAGCGGCTCAGGCGGCTGAGCGAGCGGGACGCGGTCGCTCGCGAGCGTGCCAGCATCGCCCGCGAGCTGCATGACGTGGTCGCGCACCACGTCTCCATGATCGCCGTCCGGGCGGCGACCGCGCCGTACGCCGTACCTGACCTGCCCGCGCCGGGACAGGCCGCCTTCGCCGAGATCGCCGACGAGGCGCGCGCGGCCCTGACCGAGCTCCGGGTGGCACTCGGTGTGCTGCGCTCACCGGACGGCGGATCAGAGGCGGCGCCGCAGCCGCGGATCGCCGACCTTGACGCGCTGCTGGGCCGGGTGGCCAGCGCGGGGACGAAGGCCAGCCTCAGCGTGTCGGGCCCGGTGCGGCAGCTGCCTGGCTCGGTCGAGCTGTGCTGTTACCGGATCATCCAGGAGGCGCTGACGAACGCGGGCCGCCACGCACCGGGCAGCCAGGTCAGGATCGAGCTGGGCTACGGCGCCGACGCGCTGAGCGTGCGGATCCTGAACGACGGGCTCCCCGGGCGGCATGCGGACGGCAGAGCGCCCGGCCGGGGTGAGCCCGGCCGGGGTGAGCCCGACCGCAGCGAAGAGCCTGGCTACGGCCTGACCGGCCTGCGCGAGCGCGTCGCGATGCTGCGCGGCGCGTTCCGGGCCGGGCCCGACGGGCAGGGCGGGTTCGCTGTCGCCGCCTCGCTGCCCGCTCCCGGCAGGCTCGCTCCCGGCGGGCCCGGCCACCCCACCGAGCAGGAGCTGGCCTGATGCAGCAGACGCTGCGGCTGCTGGTCGCCGACGACCAGGCGGTGGTGCGGATGGGATTCACCGCCATGCTCGACTCGCAGCCCGACATGAGCGTGGTCGGCACGGCCCAGGACGGGCAGCAAGCGGTCAGGATGGCCCGCGAGTTCAAGCCCGACGTGGTGCTGATGGACATCCGGATGCCCGTGCTCGACGGCATCGAGGCGACCAGGCAGCTCAGCCGGGGCGAGGCGGCACCGAAGGTGCTCGTGCTGACCACGTTCGATCTCGACGACTACGTCTACGACGCCCTCCGGGCCGGGGCCAGCGGGTTCCTGCTCAAGGACGCCACGCCGGAGGAGATCCTGGCCGCCGTCCGCGCCATCGGCGCGGGGGAGGCCCTGCTCGCGCCATCGGTGACGCGCAGGCTCATCGCCGAGTTCGCGAGCCGGAAGAGACTCGCCGTCCCCGCCGAGCTTGACCGGCTGACGCCGCGAGAGCACGAGGTCCTGCTGCACGTCGCGGCCGGCCTGACGAACGCCGAGATCGCCCGGACGCTCTGCCTCGCCGAGCAGACGGTGAAGTCTCATGTCAGCTCCGTGCTGTTCAAGCTGGAGCTGCGGGACCGGGTGCAGGCCGTCATCCTGGCCTACGAGTCCGGGATCGTGGTCGCCGGCGGCGGCAGCGGGCCCGCTCGCCCGTCGGGGTGAGGCCGGATCCCACCGGGGTAGGGGCGGCCAGCGCAGAGCTGCTACCGGCTGGTGATGGCGGGGCGCCGCGGCGCCGCCTAGTCGGGACCAGGCGGCAAGCGACTCTCAGCGAAGGTGACCGGCCCGGCTTCAGGCCCGCGGCGGGCATGACGTGGCGCCGGTGGCTGATCGACATCGTGCTGATCGCCGGCGTAGTCTCCGTCGTCTTCGAGCCGAGCGTGATCCTCATCGTCGTGGTCAGCTGGCACGCCCGGGCCAGGCGAAGCTGGCTGACCCGGCGGCGGAGCTCTTCAGGCGCGCGGTTCCCAGCTGAAGTGGCGGGCGGCTATCAGCAGGCCGGCCAGCCCCCACACGGCGACGACCAGCACGTCTGTCCACTGGAAGGCGGTGCCTAGAAACGCGGCCTGCATGCCGTTCGCGAAGTGCCGGACGGGGAAGATCCTGGCGACCCACAAGATCCACGACGGCGTGCTGTTCCCGAACGGAATGAAGATGCCGGACAGGAACAGCAGCGGGAAGATCGCCGCGTTGACGATGGCCGCCGACGCGTCGGCGTTGGGAATCACCGTGGTGATCGCGAGCCCGAGCGCGCAGAAGGTGCCGGCGCCGACCAGGAGCACGACGACGAGCCGCAGCAGCGTCACCCCGGTCGGGATCGCGGCGGCGTAGAACACGCGGCCGAAGGCACCGGTGATGACGACCAGGAGGACGGCAACGAAGATGGCGTGCACGATCCTCGCGCCGAGGAAGGCCGACGCGGGCAGCGGCGTTCCGTTCGTTCGCTTCAGGACGCCCGAGTCGCGCTGGAAGGTCACCGCCATCGCGATGTTGTTGAAGCACGCGGTGACCACGGCGAACGACGCCATCGACGCCACGTAGTAGGTCGACTGGCTGACCAGGCGGGTGCCGATCGGCACGGTGCCATGACCGAGCAGCGTGGTGAAGATGACCAGGAACATCAGGGGGAAGACGAAGGTGAAGAAGGCCGACACGGGATTGCGCCAGAACATCTTGTTGACGTAGCGGATCTGCCGCGCCGTCATGGCCGCGGCACTCATGATGTTCGCCTCCAGCCGTGCCGCCTGGCCCGGGTACGCTCCGCCGGGTCCGGCCCTGATGCGGCCTGCGATCCGGTCAGGGCCAGGTAGACATCCTCGAGTGAGGGCCGCACGACCTCGAGGTCGGCGAGGCTGACGCCGTGCTCGATGGCCCAGCCGGTGAGCCCGTTCAGGGTCAGCGTGAGGTCGTCGGGCACCAGATCCGTGACGCCGTCGGGCCCCAGCGTGCCGGTCAGCTCAGGCGGCGGGGCCTGGCCGGCCGGGAGGCGGTAACGCAGATGCGTGCTGGAAGGCCGCCCCTGGCCGAGGCTGGCAGGCGGCCCTTCGGCGACGACGCGGCCAGCCGTGACCAGCGCCACCCGGTCGGCGAGGTACTGCGCCTCCTCCATGTAGTGGGTGGTGAGCAGCACGGTCTTGCCGAGGGCGGCGAGGTTCTTGACCACCGCCCATGCCTCGTGCCTGGCCGACGGGTCGAAGCCGGTGGTGGGCTCGTCGAGGAAGAGGAGGTCGGGATTGCCGGCCAGGGCGATCGCGACATCGAGGCGCCGCTGCTGTCCGCCCGAGAGCTTGCTCACCCGGGTGTCGCGCTTGCCTGCCAGGCCGACAAGGTCGATCACCTCGTCGCAGGGCCGCGGATCGGGGTAGTAGCCGGAGTACATCGTCACGGTCTCGGCGACGGTCAGGTAGCGGTCCACGCCGGTGGACTGGAGCACGATGCCGATCAGGGGTTTCAGCTGCCGGCGCTGGGTGGCCGGATCGTAGCCGAGAACGCTGACCGAGCCCGCGTCCCGTCGGCGGTAGCCTTCCAGGATCTCGACGGTGGTGGTCTTGCCCGCGCCGTTGGGTCCGAGCAGGGCGAAGATCTCGCCCCGCTCGATCCGCAGGTCGATGCCGTCTACCGCGAGGGTGTCACCGTAGCGCTTGACCAGACCTTCGACTTCGATGGCCGCACTGGACTGCATAGCCGACTCCTCCCCGCTACCTGCCAGGACTGACAATGGCCCCATCTGGTGCGGGGATCCAGGGCTTTTCGTCACATCGTTCGTCCCCTGCCAGACGGGATCTCGCCCGTTGCGCCCCGTGGACCATGCTGGTTGGCTTGCTCGCCGTGGATGATCTTCTCGCCGCGGCATCCGCGGCGCTCGGGGCCACGCTGACCGATCCGGAAGATCTCGGTGGCAGCGAGCGCTCGGCCGTGCGGCGATGCCGGCTTGCCGGTGGCGGCACCGTGGTGGTCAAGAACTATCCGGGCACCGCGCCGGGAGCGGAGAGCTTCACCGCCGAGGCCGCGGGACTGACCCTTGCCGCGCAGGCCGTCGCCGGGCCCCGGCTGCTCGCCGCGAGCCCGCCGGCCAGGCTGGTCGTGATGAGCGATCTGGGAACCGCGCCGAGCCTCGCCGACGTGCTGCTCACCGGCTCGGCCGCCGCCGCGGAAGCCGCGCTGCTGGACTGGGTACGGGCCTGCGGGGAGCTGGCGGCGGCCACCGCGGGCCAGCAGCCCGAACTGGCGGCGCTGCTCGCGGCCCACGGGGCCGAGCCTGCGGCGGACGGATCAGCTCACTGGCTGGAACGCAGGATCTTCCAGATACCGGCGCTGCTCGGCGAGCTGTCGATCTCCGCTCCGGCCGGCCTGGCAGGCGACCTGGCCGAGGTGGCCGGCCTCGTGCGGCCCGGCCAGCCTGAGGTCTTCTCGCCGGGCGATATCTGCCCGGACAACAACCTGCTCACCGCCGGGGGAGTCAGGTTCGTCGACTTCGAGAGCGCCGAGTTCCACTCGGTCTTCCTCGACGCCGCCTATCTGCGGATGCCGTTCAGCACCTGCTGGTGCGTCTTCAGGCTGCCCGAGCGGATCGGGCGGGCGGCCGAGGCCGCCTACCGGGCTCAGGTCTGCCGCGTCTTTCCCGACCTGGCCAGCGACGACCGCTGGCTGCCAGGCGTCAGGCGCGCGATGGCGGCCTGGACCTTGCACGCCATGACGTACCTGCTTGGTCGCTCGATGGCGGCCGACAAGTCGATGATCGATGACGGCCGGGCGGCGCCGACCGCCCGCCAGCTGCTGCGCTACCGCTGGCGGCGGTTGCTCGCCGAGCTCGAGCCGGCCGGCGAGCTTGCCGCGCTGTGCGCGCTAGCTCGCGTGCTGCTCGCCGCGACCGACCACTGGCAGGTACCCGAGCTGCCGCTGTACCCGGCGTTCCGGTAAGCGCCTGACGGCCGATCCGGCGACGGCCAAATGGCTGCGGCGGCCCGGCTGGCCGTGCGATTCTGGGCACGGCGAATTGTCAGTAGCCGATCCTAGGGTCGGGTTATGAAAACCATTGAGGACCGCTTAATGGCAGTCGAGTCACGCGTGAGCCACCTGGAGACCTGGGCTGGGCCGGGCCAGGTCGAGGCGCTGAGCACCAGCCTCACGGCGCTGAGGGCCGACCTGGCGGCCTTCCGCCAGGAAATGCACGCCGAACTCGGAACGGTCAAGTCCGACGTCAGCACCCTCAAGTCCGACGTCAGCACCCTCAAAACCGACGTCAGCACCCTCAAAACCGACGTCAGCACCCTCAAAACCGATATGACCGAAGTGAAGACTCGCCTCGGCCGCATGGAAGACACGATGGCCGAGGTGCTGCGGCGGCTGCCGCCGTCGGCGGCCGATCGCTAGCGGCACTCGGAGCGGCTACTGGCGGGGCATCTCGGCCCGGGCGATGGCATCCGCGTTGGCCGCCTCAGCCGTGGCGTCGCGTGCCGAGACGATCTGGAAGCAGGGTGTGGTCGAGTTCGCCGAGGTGCTCGAGCGCGGCGACTAGCCGGCCGATCTGGGCGTCGGTGTGATCGAGGAACGCGGCGAAGGCCTCCTGCAGCCTGGATGCCAGGCGGCGGTGGTTCTCCGGCTTCGTGACCCACTCCTCGACGCCGGGATTGCGCGGCGCGAGTTGCGTTCCGGCTGGAAGGAGGCCCATCTGGAGCTGGCGCGAGAACCATGCGTCCCTGGCCGCGTCCCAGCCGTCGTCGAAGGCGCCGCGGTACTTCGCCAGGTACTTCGCCAGGCACTCGGCCGGCGCCTGGTGCGGGGCGTGCGTGGCGCCCGGGGCGAGATAGAGGAAGAACGGGCGGTCCGGCCGGATCGACTTCGAGTCGTGCATGAAGCCGATGGCCCGGTCCACCAGGTCCTCGGTCAGGTGGTATCCGTCTTCGGCGCTGTGCGGCTGGTCCACGGCGTGATTGTCGTAGACCAGCTCGGGGTGGCACTGGTCGGTCTCACCGTCGAGGAAGCCGTAGAACCGGTCGAAGCCGCACTGGAGCGGCCACTGGTCATAGGGGCCCGCGGCCGAGGCGTCCTCCATCTGGCACAGGTGCCACTTGCCGACCGCGAGTGTCGCGTACCCCTCATCGCGCAGCGCCTCCTCCATGGTGGCGGCGTGATTCGAGATGGTTCGGGTAGCCGGTGCTGACGTTCGCCAGGGACCGCATCCCGACCTCGTGATGGTTCCGGCCGGTCAGCAGCGCGGCGCGAGTCGGCGAGCAGAGCGCTGTCACGTGGAAGTTGGTGTACCGCAAGCCGTCAGCGGCGAGCTTAGGCGTAGTAGGCGCAGTGCCCGGCAACCGCTTTCGGCGTGCTGATCGTCGAGCCGTAGCAGCCGAGACGGGCAAAGCCCGTGTCATCGAGCAGGATCACGACCACGTTCGGCGCGTCCGTGCCGGGATGCGGGCGGATCGGCCAGGACGGCTGCGACTCGGCGATGGCGTCCCCGATCACTCCGTCGAAGCTGTCCGGCTGTGACATCGGCCCTTCCCGGTAGTCGCAGCCGCCAGGCTGAGCAGCCGGTGCAGCCCGGTCACCAGCGCGTCGCGGGTCTGCTCTGCGGTGTGCCCGCCGTCGACCAGGAACCAGTCGATCGTCTCGATCTGGGTCAGCGCATCGGCCGCCGCGAGGATCGCGTCCGCCTGCGCGCCGAACGTGGTCAGCTCAGCCTCGAAGTGCCGCCCTAGCTGCACCCGGAGCATGCCCCGGCGCGCGTGCAGGCCCTCCCTGAGGATCTCGCTGGCCGGCGTGGCCCGCATCCGGGTTCGCGCCTGGGCGGCCCTGGCCGCCGGCGCGATCGCCTTGTGCAGCCGCAGCCGCGCCGTGACGAAGATCTCGACGCGCTCGTCGAAGGTGCCCTCGCCGATCGGCTCGAATGCGAACAGCGCCCCGACCTTCTCCAGGTGGCGGTCGATCCCGGCGCGGACGAGGTCATCGCTGTCGCTCACGTACCGGTAGACGGACCGGAGCGAGAGGCCAGAGCGCTGCGCGACCGCCTCGGGGGACGGGCTGAGGTCACCCTCGGTGAAGAGTTCCAGGACTGCGTCGAGCACAGCGAGCCGGTTCCTGTCCCGCCGCGCCGTGCGTCCGTCGACTGCCGCTTGTTGTGTCATTGTGAGTGTCAGATTATTGCCCGGTGCCAACCTACTCAAGCTTTCAGGTGCCGGTCGAAGAACTCGATGATCCGTCTGCGGGCGTCGACGGCGGACGGCTCGTGGTACCCAGCGCCCATCAGCGGCCCGGCGACCGCGTTGAAGACCGCGAAGAACCTGGGCAGGGCGGCATCGCGTCCCGCCGCCCCGCGCAGCGTGGCGAGCGTGCCAGGGTGATCGTTCAGGAACGAGTGCCCGGCGCCCGGGTACTCCTTGACATCGTGGTCGACGCTGGCCGCCTCGAGCGCGACGGTGAGCTTGCCCGCCGCTCCGCTCAGCGTGCGATCCCGTGCACCGTAGCTGCCCACGACCGGGCAGGACTGGCGGAAGAACTCGGCCGCGTCCTTCGGAACCATGCCGTAATTGGCGCTGGCCGCCTCGAACCCATGCCCGGGTGCGAGCAGCAGCGCGAAGCCGCCGCCCATGCAGTAGCCGATGACGCCGACATGCCCGGAGCAGTCCTCCTGGCCAGCCAGCCACGACCGGCACGCGTCGGCATTGGCGAAGACCTGGCCATGGCCCGAGGCAAGCTCGCGGAACGTCGACACCAGGCAGCGCAGCTTGCTGCCGGTCGAGTACAAGTCAGGGGCCAGCGCGAGGTAGCCGGCGCCGGCCAGCCAGTCCGCCTGGGCGCGCAGGTCGGGGGTCATGCCGAGGGCGTCATGCAGGACCAGGACGCCAGGCCACGGTCCGCTTCCGGCCGGGCGGGCCAGATAGCAGCGCACGTCGCCGCCGGATACCCCGATCCGCACGTCAGACATGGTGCCTCCGCGGTTGCCCGTTCCGCCGGTTAAATCAGTGCCTTCATGCTCGCAGCGGACCGGCCGCTTGTCCCGGTAACCGGCGAGCAGGATGGCACGGACGTCGGCCGGCAGCGGCTTGACCGCCTCGCGGACGGTCACGCCCGAGACGCGGTGCACGCGCGGCGCGAGCCAGGCGGCGACGAGGTCGGGACGGCGCCTGGCGGAGTTCGCGCTCCCACTCGGCCGCAGCTACCGCGGCTGCTGGCACGGCCCCCGGCGCTGGCCTGTCCCGCTCCGGTTCACGGTCATCGTGCCGACTTTAGGCAGCGCGGGAAGAACCGGCGGGCCGTGCCGGTTGGGCAGGTCGGTGGCGCGCGCGATGCGCGGAATCGAGCCAGCACCAGGAGGCGGGAAGCATGTTCACGGACCTCATCCGGCGCCCTGTCATCGTGGCGCCCATGGCCGGCGGGCCGACGACGACCGGCCTGATCCGCGCGGCCGCCGCAGCGGGTGCGGTCGGCTTCGTCGCGGCGGGCTACAAGCCGGCGCTCGCGATGCGGGCGGAGATCGACGCGGTGACCGCTGCCACGTCCGAGCCGTTCGGCATTAACGTGTTCGTCCCTGGCGCTCCCGCCACTGACACCGCCGCGCTGGCCAGCTATCTGGAAGCCATCGCGGCGGATGCCGGGGCAGTGGGCGCCGTGCCAGGCGAGGCGTCCTGGGACGACGACGACTGGGCCGCGAAGATCGCCGACCTGATCGCTCGTCCCGCTCCGATCGTGAGCTTCACGTTCGGCTGCCCCGAGCCTGACGTCGTCTCGGCGCTGCTGGCCGCCGGCAGCAGCGTCTGGGTGACGGTAACCGACCCGCAGGAGGCTGAGGAGGCAGCCGCGGCCGGCGCCGACTGCCTGTGCGTGCAGGGCGCCGAGGCGGGAGCCCATCGCGGCACCTTCACGAACCCGCCCGGCGCCGCTGACGACGCTGCCGGCTGGGGACTGCCCGACCTGATCGCGGCCGTCCGTGGCGTCAGCGACCTGCCGCTCGTGGCCGCTGGCGGGATCATGGACGCCAGGGGAGTCGCAGGCGTGCTGACCGCCGGGGCGTCCGCGGCCCAGTGCGGGACGGCGTTCCTGCGGTGCCCGGAGAGCGGAGCGCATCCCGCCTACAAGGCCGCGCTGGCCGATCCGCGGTTCGCAGCCACGGCGGTCACCCGAGCGTTCAGCGGCCGGCCCGCCCGCGGCCTGGTGAACAAGTTCATGGGCGATCATCAGGGCGCGCCCGCGGCCTACCCCGAGATCAACAATGCGACCAGGCCGATCCGCGCCGCTGCCGCGGCCGCCGGGGACGTGGACCGGATGAGCCTGTGGGCCGGGCTGGGGCACCGCGCCGCGACGACGCGGCCGGCCGGCGAGGTGATCGATATGCTCTGCCGCCCGGCCTCCTGACAGCACGCCCGGTCTCCTGATAGCGCAGTCTCCTCGCCGTCGGCACAGGTCCCGGGCTATTTAACTAAAATCCATTAGTGATAGAGTGCGCTCATGTGGCGGGATCGGGGAGTGATGCGGGACGAGCAGCGCCTCGCCGCCATCTGCGGGCTCGATGATCCCGTGCGCCGGAGGCTGTACGACTTCGTCGCCGGATGCTGCGAGCCGGTCGGCCGGGACCAGGCGGCGGCCGCCATCGGCGTCGGCCGGCCACTCGCCGCCTATCACCTGGACAGGCTCGTCGGCCTCGGCCTGCTGACCGCGGACTACCGACGTCCGGTGGGCAGGCAGGGTCCAGGCGCCGGCCGCCCCGCCAAGGTCTACGCGCGGTCGGACCGCGAGTTCGCGGTGACCGTGCCGCCGCGCGAGTACGAACTTGCCGCCCGGCTGCTCGCGCAGGCGGTGGAAGCCGACCCGAGCGGAGCGGCGCTGGCCGGCCTGCGGCGAGCCGCCCGGCAGCTTGGTACCAGCCTCGCGCGGCCCTGCCCGCCTGAGGCGGCGGCCGGCCGGAGCGCGCTGCCGGCTATGCGGGACGCACTGGCCGCGCACGGGTTCGAGCCCGCCGCCGACCCGGACGGCAGCCTGCGGCTGCGCAACTGCCCGTTCCGCCAGCTGGCCACCCGGCACCCGGAGGTCGTCTGCGCCATGAACCTTGCCCTGCTCGAAGGAGTCGCGGCGGGCATCGGCGCGGGCGGCCTTGACCCGGTGCTCGAGCCGGAACCCGGCCGCTGCTGTGTCATGGTCAGGGCCAGGCAGGACACGCCCCCCGAGAACATGGAGCGACATGACACATGACCTGGCGATTGCCCCGCCCGCCCCTGAGCCGGAGCTGCCTGAGCCGGACCTGGTCGAGGACCTGACCGTGCTGGACGCCGCGGGGCCCGCCGTGGACCTGGCCGGCGCACAGCGGGCAGCAGCCGACTTCCTCGCCGCGCTCGGGATCGACCTGAACGCCGACGGCCTGCGCGAGACGCCGGCCAGGATGGCCCGCGCCTACGCCGAGCTGTTCGACTCGGCGCCGCTGCGGCTGACGACATTCGCCAATGCCGAGGGATACGACGAGCTGGTGATCGCGCGGGCCATTCCGTTCCGGACGGTCTGCGAGCACCATTTGCTGCCGTTCTCCGGCGTAGCGCATGTCGGATACCTGCCCGCCGAGCGTATTCTCGGCTTGTCCAAGCTGGCCCGGCTCGTCGAGCATTTCGCGGCCCGGCCGCAGACGCAGGAACGGCTGACCCGGCAGGTTGCAGATTGCCTGCTGACGCGCCTGCGCCCGCGCGGGGCGGGCGTGGTGCTCGAGGCCGAGCACACCTGCATGACGCTGCGCGGTGTGCGGGCGACCGGCGCAACGACCGTCACGTCGGCGCTGCTCGGCAGCCTGCGCACGGACCTGCGGTCGCGTAATGAGTTTTTTGCCCTGGCTGGCCTGCACATCTGAGAAGGAGCTGACCATGTCCGCTGACAACACCATGGTGATCGTCGGGGCGAGCCTGGCCGGCGCGCGCGCCGCCCAGACGCTGCGCGAGCAGGGTTTCGACGGCCCGGTCGTCCTGATCGGCGACGAGGACGAGATCCCGTACGAGCGGCCCCCGCTGTCCAAGGACTACCTGATGGGCAAGCACGGCAGGGAGAAGCTCTACGCCAAGCCGCGCGAGTGGTACGGCGAGCACGACGTGGACCTGCGGCTCAGCACGATCGTGACCAGCATCGACCCGGCGGCGCACGAGATCAGCCTGTCCGGCGGGCAGCGGCTCGGGTACGCCAGGCTGCTCCTGACGACCGGGTCATCGCCGCGCCGCCTGCAGGTGCCCGGCGCTGACCTCAGCGGCGTGCACTACCTGCGCCGGGTCGAGGACAGCGACCGGATCAGGGCAGCCTTCGACGGCGCGTCCAGAGTCGCGGTAATCGGGGCCGGCTGGATCGGGCTGGAGACCGCGGCCGCGGCCCGGGCGGCCGGTAACGAGGTGACCGTGCTCGAGATGGCTGAACTGCCCTTGCTGCGGGTGCTCGGCCGCGAGGTCGCCGAGGTGTTCGCCAGGTTGCACGCGGACAACGGGGTTGACCTGCGGTTCGGCGTCCAGGTTGCCGAGATCACGGGCAGCGAGGGTGCGGTCAGCGGGGTCAGTCTGGCCGACGGAACCCAGGTCGGGGCCGACATGGTGATCGTCGGCGTGGGGATCACGCCGAACGTCGAGCTCGCCTCAGCGGCGGGCCTGACGGT
Organism: Streptosporangiaceae bacterium; assembly: GCA_035532775.1. Lineage (GTDB taxonomy): Bacteria > Actinomycetota > Actinomycetes > Streptosporangiales > Streptosporangiaceae > Chersky-822. Next base: position 3,380 of record DATKQH010000157.1, on the reverse strand, counting down.
CGACAACGGCGTGGTCACCGACGCGCGGCTGCGGACATCCGATCCTGACATCTTCGCGGCCGGCGACGTCGCGAACGCCTTCCACCCGCTGTACGGCAAGCACCTGCGGGTCGAGCACTGGTCCAACGCGCGGAACCAGCCGGTCGCGGCGGCCAGGGCGATGCTCGGCGAGGACGTGTCCTACGACCGGGTGCCGTACTTCTACACCGACCAGTACGACCTGGGCATGGAGTACGCCGGCTACGTCGAGCCCGGCGGCTATGACGAGGTGGTCTTCCGCGGCGACGTGCCCGGCCGTGAGTTCATCGCCTTCTGGCTGGCCGGTGACTGCCGGGTACTCGCCGGAATGAACGTCAACATCTGGGACGTCAACGAGGCGATCAACGCACTCGTCCGCTCAGGAAGGCCCGTCAGCAAGGACGCGCTCAGGGACGCCACGACCTCGCTGGAGTCGCTTGCTTAAGCCGACACTGCGGCAGGCGCAGGAACAAGGTGCACAGCGACACCCCGAAGGTGCCCGGCAAGACCGCCCAGATGTCGGTGCCGGACACCGCGCTCGCCACCGTGGCCGCTCTATGACGTTCCCGCGGGTCAGCGGCTATGTGCTGCTCAGCAGTCGAAGTACAGCTCGAACTCGTGCGGGTGCGGGCGGAGCCTGACCGGGTCAAGCTCGTGCGTGCGCTTGTAGTCGACCCAGGTCTCGATCAGGTCCGGCGTGAAGACACCGCCCTCGAGCAGGTACTCGTGGTCGGCCTCCAGGCTCTCGAGCACCTTCTCCAGCGAGCCAGGCACCTTCGGGATCGCCTGCGCCTCATCGGGTGGCAGCTCGTAGAGGTCCTTGTCCACCGGCTCAGGCGGCTCGACCTTGTTCCTGATGCCGTCCAGCCCGGCCATCAGCATGGCGGCGAATGCGATGTACGGGTTGCTCGACGGGTCGGGCACCCGGAACTCGATCCGCTTGGCCTTCGGGCTCGCCCCGGTAATCGGGATCCGGACGCAGGCCGACCTGTTGCGCTGGGAGTAGACGAGATTGACCGGTGCCTCGAAGCCGGGAACCAGGCGGTGGTAGGAGTTGACGGTCGGGTTGGTGAAGGCCAGTAGCGACGGCGCGTGCTTGAGCAGACCGCCGATGTAGTAGCGGGCCATGTCCGACAGTCCCGCATAGCCGACCTCGTCGTAGAAGAGCGGCTCGCCGTCCTTCCACAGGCTCTGGTGGCAGTGCATGCCGGAGCCGTTGTCGCCGAACAGCGGCTTGGGCATGAAGGTGACGGTCTTGCCGGCGGCCCGGGCGACGCTCTTGACGACGTACTTGTACAGCATCAGCTTGTCGGCCATCTGCAGCATGCTGGAGAACTTGATGTCGATCTCGGCCTGGCCGGCGGTGCCCACCTCGTGGTGCTGCATCTCCACATCGATGCCGCATTCCATCAGCTTGCTGACCATCTCGGACCGCAGGTCGGTGTAGTGGTCGGTCGGGGAGACCGGGAAGTAACCGCCCTTGTAGCGCGGCTTATAGGCCAGGTTGCCGCCCTGCTCGTCACGACCGGTGTTCCAGGCACCCTCGATCGAGTCCAGGTGGTAGTAGCCCTCGTTCGGGCTGGTCGCGAAGCGAGCCGAGTCGAAGATGTAGAACTCGGCCTCGGGGCCGAAGAACGCGGTGTCGGCTATGCCGCTGCCGCGCAGGTACTGCTCGGCCTTCTTGGCGATGTTCCGCGGGTCCCTGCTGTACGGCTCGCCGGTCAGCGGGTCGTGCACGAAGAACGTCAGGTTGAGCGTCTTGTGCGTGCGGAACGGGTCGACCACAGCCGTCGTCGGGTCCGGCAGCAGCAGCATGTCGGACTCATGGATCTCCTGGAAACCCCGGATCGATGAGCCGTCGAACATCAGCCCCTCGGTGAAGACCCGCGCCTCGAAAGCTCCGGCGGGAACCGTGAAGTGCTGCATCGTCCCTGGCAGGTCGCAGAACCTGACATCGACGAACTGGACATCAGCGTCCGCTATATATCGCAGGACCTCATCACCGCTTGTGAACATCAATTCTCCCTTGCTCGCTCACATGTCCTCGGCTGACCGGTGAGTCTGCATGAGGCTAGCGGCCCGCGGTTTCCTGTCCGTGTCCCCGATGTTTCAACCGCGTTACGCCCGCGCGTTCATGCCTGCCCCCGTCTGCGGCGCCCTGGGGGCTGGGTACTGTGATGTCGTGACTGAGCAGCACCAGGCCGGCCCGGTGCGCGTAACGAAGGCCGGCACCGCAGATCATCAAGGCTACCCCGGTGCGGGCATCGGGTTCCCTGAGGCCGGCCGCGGCGCGATCGCCGGCATGGCGCGCCGGATCGGCGCGATTTTCATCGACTGGCTGGCTTGCACATTCATCGTCGTGGCGCTGATCAGGCCATCCCAGGTCCAGGTCGAGTACTGGACCCTGGCCATCTTCGCGGCCCAGGACTTCGTCTTCACCTGGCTGACCGGGTTCACGCTCGGCAAGCTGCTGCTGCGGATCAGGGTGGTCAGCCTGGACGGCGGCATGATCTGGCCCGGCTGGGCCTTCGTGCGCACGCTGCTCCTGCTGTGCGTCATCCCGCCGCTGCTCACCGACCGGAACCTGCGCGGGCTGCACGACCGAGCCGCGAACACCGCAGTCGTGCGCCTCTGAGCCGGCTTAGCGCGCGGGCTGTGCTGGCCTAGCGCACCTTCGGGCGCGGGGGCTTGGGCATCCGGCCGGTCCGCGGCATCGGGCCGCGCGGTGCCTGCAGCGACGACGGCAGCGCCTTCAGCCGGCTGTTCAGGTCGTTGACGGCGGCTGGCTTGAGCGTCCTTGGCATCTTCATCAGCGTCCGCTGCAGCTGGCGGACGGGGATCTGGCCCTTCTCGTCTCCGACCTGCAGTTCGGTGATCGGCACCGCGTAGGCGATCCGCCCGATCTTCTTCTTCTCCGCGCTCAGCAGGCTGGCCAGCCCGTTCGGCGAGCCCTCGCCGATCAGGACGACCCCGGGCCTGCCGACGACCCGGTGCACGATGTCCATGTTCCGGTTCCCCGCGATCGCCGGGGTCACCGTCCAGTTGCCGCGCATGGTCTGCACGATCGCCGCGGCCGCACCGGGCTGGCCCGCGATCGCGGCGTACTGCGCCGACTGCGCGTAGCGCCCGAACAGCAGCATGGACGCAATGATGCCGAGCAGCACGCCCAACGGGATCAGCAGCGCGGCCGGGCCGGTCAGCAGGCCGACGAGCACGAACACGGCGAGCACGGCCACGCCGCTGCCGATCACGATCGGCAGCGCCTTCGGGTCGGACTTGCGGATGATTCCCGCGACCATGCCGATCTGCTTCAGACGCCCTGCCGAGGCCGGATCAGCTGGTACCTTCTTCGCCGCCTTGTT
>DATKQH010000156.1:0-38813 GCA_035532775.1 Streptosporangiaceae bacterium | reverse complement strand
GATCACCGAGGTATCGAGCACCAGGACCGCGTCGGTCGGCTCCTCGTAGGGATCGGAGACGCCGGTGAACTGCTTGATCAGGCCAGCCCGCGCCTTGGCGTACAGGCCCTTGCGGTCCCGCTGCTCGCAGACCTCGACCGGGGTCGCGACATGGATCAGCAGGAAGTCGCCCACCTCGGAGACCATCTGCCCGACCTGGTCTCGCGCGGCCGCGAACGGCGCGATCGGCGCGCAGATCGCGATGCCGCCGTGCTTGGCGATCTCAGCGGCCACGTAGCCGATCCTGGCGATATTCAGGTCGCGGTCGGCCCGGGAGAACGTCAGGCCGGCCGAGAGCAGCGAGCGCATCAGGTCGCCGTCGAGCAGCGAGACCCTGCGGTCGCCGCGCTCGGCCAGCAGATCGCGCAGGTCCCTGGCGATCGTCGACTTCCCCGATCCGGACAGACCGGTCAGGAACAGTACGAAACCTCGCTCCGAGCGCGGCGGTCTCGCGTGCCGGAACTCGGCCGCGACGGCCGGGGAGGCGAACCAGGACGGAATCTCGGCCCCGGTGTCGAGCATGTCGGCGAGCTGATCCGGGGTGAGGTCATCGATCTCCAGCCCCGCCTCGATCAGCGCCAGCGGCCGCCACACCTCGGCCCGCTGATCGTAGGCCCAGTCGCCGGACGGCAGCACCGGGATCGGTGCGCCTGGCAGGCCGGGAACGGGGCCGGCCGGGCTGGCCTCGTCACCGGGTGCGTCAGCGGCAGGACCGGCCTGGTCCCGCCAGCCGTCAGCCATCAGGTGGGACGCTCCGTAGGCGGCGGCGACAATTGCGATGGCCGCCAGCTCGCGTGCCCGGTCCTGGCCGGCAGCCGCGCCAGCAGCCGCGCCGGATGCCGCGCCCGAGCCGGCCCCGGCAGATCCGCGGGGCGCCGTCGAACGGTCCCGCTCGGCGAACGGGACCGGGACCACGAGCGTCCCGGCCGGCAGGCTCCTGGCCGCGGCGAGCACGGCCCTGATCAGTGCCTCGGGCTGCCTGACCACCTCGGCCGGGCCCGCGACCATAGGCAGGATCAGCAGCCGGGCCCCGAGCTGGCCGGCCAGATGCCGGAGCTGGCCGATCTGCCGCCCGCCGACCGGCGTCCTGGTCGCGAACGCCAGCACCGGCCCGTCGCCTAGCTCCGCCCGCGCCTGCTCCGGCGAGATCATCAGGCGGCGGAACGAGCCGTGCTCGACCGGGCGGTGCGCGGTGACCGGCCCGGCCAGCAGAACCCGTTCCTCGCCGGCTGGCAGCGGGCTCCGCTCGGTGATGCTGAGCACGGCGAGCGGGGTGCCCTCGGGATCGGCGAGCAGCACGCGCTCGGCGCCGGCGTCGACGGCGTCGGCCGGACCCTCCAGCGTCACCGGGATCGGCCACGGCGTGCCGTCGGCCAGCGTTGCCGACGCCGCTACCGAGGCCACGTCGGCGCTCGTCATGAAGCCGCGCAGCGGCGCGAACGCACCGGACAGGATCAGCTCGAGGTCGCCGAGCTGCCGGGCGTCCAGCGTCAGCGATACGAGCGATGCGTGATCGACAACCGGCTCGGTCTGCGCCTGCACACTCACTGCGTCCTCCGTCCGCCGCCTGCCTGCGGCATGCCTGAGGTTACCCGCGCCTGGCGGGCGTCGGGCGGAGCGGCCCCGGATGTCGGCGAGCCGCTCGCCGGCGACGTAAACTAGGGGCACATCCCGCGTTCGAACCTGAACGCGGGCTAGTCGTGCTGTCCGCAGCGTGCTGCCGCGCCGCGGGATGCCAAGCGCAGAGGAAAAGATGAGCCTTACCGGTCTGCTTCCCGCCGTCGCCGATGACCCGCAGCTCCGGCGCGCACTCAGCTACGCCGGCCAGCCGGGAAGCGGCGATGCCGACCTGGTCGCGCCGCCCGCGTTGCGGCCCGTTCTCGTCGCCGCCCTGGCCGCGCTGAGCGAGACAGGGCACGTCGCTGGCGGCCCGGGCGACCGGGACCAGGGGCGTTTCGTGCTCGCCATCACGGCGACGGCCCGCGAGGCCGAGGACCTGACCAGCGCGCTGACCTCGCTGCTGCCGGACCCGCGCGCCGCCGGGTACTTCCCGGCCTGGGAGACGCTGCCGCACGAGCGGCTGTCACCGCGCTCGGACACCTCGGGCCGGCGGCTGGCCGTGCTGCGCCGCCTGGTCAGCCCGGACCGCGGTGACCCGAAGTCAGGCCCGATCCAGGTCGTGGCCACGCCGATCCGCAGCGTGCTGCAGCCGCTGGTCGGCGGCCTCGGCCAGCTCGAGCCCGTCCGGCTGGACCAGGGCAAGCAGGCCGACCTCGACGACGTGGTGACCAGGCTGGTCGAGATCGGGTACGCCCGGGTCGACCTGGTCACCAACCGGGGCGAGATCGCGGTCCGCGGCGGCCTGCTCGACGTGTTCCCGCCCACCGAAGAGCACCCGCTCCGGGTCGAGTTCTTCGGCTCGGAGATCGAGGAGATCAGGCCGTTCCGGGCGGCCGACCAGCGGTCACTCGGCACGTCGGCTGACTCGGTCTGGGCGCCGCCGTGCCGCGAGCTGCTGCTCACCCCCGCCGTGCGGCACCGCGCCAAGCAGCTGGCCTCGGAGTACCCGGGCCTCGGCGACGTGCTGAGCAAGATGGCCGACGGCATCACCGTCGAGGGCATGGAGGCGTTCGCGCCGCTGCTCGCCGACCGGATGGAGCTGCTGCTCGACTCGCTGCCGCCCGGCGCGCTCGTCGTGGCCTGCGATCCGGAGCGGATCAGGACCCGCGCCGCCGACCTGGTGCGCACCAGCCAGGAGTTCCTCGAGGCGTCGTGGGTGAACGCGGCCGCGGGCGCGCAGGTCCCGATCGACCTGGGTGGCGCCGCGTTCCAGCCGATCAGCCAGGTCCGGGCCACGGCGGCCAGCCTCGGCATCAGATGGTGGACGATCACCCCGTTCGGCACGGAAGATCCTGCGGGGATAACCGAGCCCACCCCGGGATCGGGCGGGCAGGTGAATGCCGCCAGGGACAGCAGGGGCTGGAACGACGCCGGCCGGGCCACCCCGAGGTCCGCCGCCGCGAGCGCCGACCCGGGGCCGGCGTCCGCGGGCTCCGCGGCTGCGGGCGAGGACGCTGGCTGGCCCGACGAGGCCGACGATCACGAATCGTTCCGCATCATGGCTAGTCCGGCCACGCGGTATCACGGTGACACCGCCCGGGTGATCGGCGACGTGCGCGGCTGGCTGAGCGACGGGTGGCGGGTCGCCCTGGTCACCGAGGGTCACGGGCCGGCCCAGCGGCTGGCCGAGCTGCTCCGCGGCGAGAACCTCGGCGCCCGGGCCGGCGACCTGGACGAGCCGCCCGAGTCCGGTGTCGCCGTCGTCGCGACCGGCGAGCTCGATGCCGGATTCGTCTGGCCCTCGATCAAGCTCTCCGTGCTCTGCGAGTCCGACCTGGCTGGTCAGCGGACCGGCAGCAGGGACCGCAGCCGGATGCCGAGCAGGCGGCGCGGCGGCATCGACCCGCTGCAGCTCACGCCCGGCGACTACGTGGTGCACAGCCAGCACGGCGTCGGCAGGTACCTGGAGATGACCAGCCGGACGATCCAGGGCTCCACCCGCGAGTACCTGGTGATCGAGTACGCGCCAAGCAAGCGGGGACAGCCGCCGGACCGTCTGTATCTGCCGACCGACCAGCTCGACGAGGTCACCAGGTACTCAGGCGGCGAGGCGCCGAGCCTGCACCGGCTCGGCGGCGCGGACTGGGCCAAGACCAAGGGCCGGGCCCGCAAGGCGGTCAGGGAGATCGCCGCCCAGCTGATCAGGCTCTACTCGGCCAGGGTCGCCTCGCCGGGGCACGCGTTCGGCCAGGACTCGCCCTGGCAGCGCGAGCTCGAGGACGCGTTCCCCTACGCCGAGACCCCCGATCAGCTCGCCGCGATCGACGAGATCAAGCGCGACATGGAGAAGCCCCTCCCGATGGACCGGCTGATCTGCGGGGACGTCGGCTACGGCAAGACCGAGCTGGCCGTCCGGGCGGCGTTCAAGGCCGTGCAGGACGGCAAGCAGGTCGCCGTCCTGGTGCCGACCACGCTGCTGGTCCAGCAGCACATGCAGACGTTCGGCGAGCGGTACGGGCCGTTCCCGGTCGAGCTGCGCGCGCTGTCGAGGTTCCAGTCCGGCGCCGAGGTGACGCAGACACTGGCCGGGATCACGGACGGGACCGTCGACGTGGTGATTGGCACGCACCGGCTGCTCTCTCCCGAGACCAGGTTCAAGAACCTCGGGCTGATCATCATCGACGAGGAGCAGCGGTTCGGCGTCGAGCACAAGGAGTACCTGAAGGCGATGCGCACTCAGGTCGACGTGCTCTCGATGTCGGCGACGCCGATCCCGCGGACCCTGGAGATGGGCGTCGCGGGGATCAGGGAGATGTCCACGATCCTGACCCCGCCGGAGGAGCGGCACCCGGTGCTGACCTTCGTCGGGCCGTACGACGAGAAGCAGATCGCGGCGGCGATCCGCCGGGAGCTGCTCCGCGACGGCCAGACCTTCTTCGTGCACAACCGGGTCGCCTCGATCGGCAAGGTCGCGGCCCGGCTGGCCGAGCTCGTGCCTGAGGCGAGGATCGCGGTCGCGCACGGCCAGATGAACGAGCACACGCTCGAGAAGATCATGATCGACTTCTGGGACAAGCAGTTCGACGTGCTGGTCTGCACCACCATCGTCGAGTCCGGCCTGGACATCCCGAACGCGAACACCCTGGTCGTGGACCGGGCCGACGCCTACGGCCTGTCCCAGCTGCATCAGCTCCGCGGCCGGGTCGGCCGGAGCCGGGAACGCGGCTACGCGTACTTCCTGTTCCCGCCGGAGAAGCCGCTGACCGAGACGGCACATGAGCGGCTCGCGACGGTCGCCCAGCACACCGAGATCGGCGCCGGGATGTTCGTTGCCATGAAGGATCTTGAAATCCGCGGCGCCGGGAACCTGCTCGGCGGCGAGCAGTCCGGGCATATCGCCGGGGTCGGGTTCGACCTGTACGTGCGGATGATCGGCGAGGCCGTCAGCGAGATGAAGGGCGACGGCCCGGCCGAGCGGGCCGAGGTCAGGGTCGAGCTGCCGGTGGACGCGCACATCCCGCACGACTACGTGGCCGGGGAGCGGCTGCGGCTCGAGGCCTACACCTCGATCGCAGCGATCGAGTCCGACGCGGACATCACCGCCGTGACCGAGGAGCTGACCGACCGGTACGGCGCCCCGCCGAGGCCCGTGCTCAACCTGCTTGAGGTGGCCAGGCTGCGGGCAAGGGCGCGCCGGGCCGGGCTCACCGACATCACCCAGCAGGGCAATCACATCCGGTTCGCCCCGGTCGAGCTACCCGAGTCACGCGAGGTCAGGGTGCAGCGGCTCTACCCGCGGACCCTGCTCAAGCCCGCGGTGCGTACCATGCTCGTACCGGTGCCGAAGGTTGGCAGCCGGCCAGGCTCGCGCGGCGGTGGTGGCTCAGGGCGGTCCAGCGCCAGCGCCGGGTCGGTCACGCCGATCGGTGCCCCGTCGCTGCGCGACGGCGAGCTGCTCACGTGGTGCGAAGAGCTCATCGAAGCGATCTTCGACGAGCAGCTGGCCGGCCAGCCGGCTGGCGGCCAGGCCGCGGGCAGCCCGGCTGGCAGCTAGGGTGGCGGCGATGCGGCGGCCAGGACAGGGCCGCGCTCAGGTGTTGCGAAGGAGAGTCGTGGTGCGGCGGATTATCGGGCAGCGGACTGCCCTGAGGCGGACGGCCGCCGCGGCGGCCGTGGCGACCGGAGCGCTGGCGCTGGCCGGCTGCGGGCAGACCCAGCTCGGCGCGGCAGCGCTCTACAGCAATCAGCGGATCTCGAGCTCGAAGCTCGCCGACGAGGTCGCGAACCCCAATGCCGGTTACCAGGCGGACAAGTCCAAGGTCCAGATCGGCTACAAGCCGGCCGCCATGCCGCGTCAGGTGCTGACCTGGATGCTGCGGTTCGCGACCACCGAGCAGGTGGCCAGGCGCACCGGGATCACGGTCACGCCGCACCAGGCCCAGCTCCAGGTGGACGCCGAGAAGGCCAGGGCGGCTCAGTCGGGGGACACCCTGGCCGAGGCAGCCGTGCTGAACGGCCTGCCGCCCGACCTGCTGCCCGAGCTTGGCCGCTGGATCGCGATCCAGGTGAAGCTGCAGGCCCGGCTGGACAACGGCAAGCCGCCCACGACGACGGCGCAGCAGCAGGCGCTCGTCATCAAGATCAACCACGTGCAGTGCCTGGCCGCCAAGAGCATGAACATCAGGGTCAACCCGCAGTACGGCGCGTTCGACTACCGGCAGTTCATCGTGGTGCCCGTGCCGAGCACGCTCGCGGCGGCCCCGGCAGGCAAGCAGTCGACGAGTCCCCCTCCGCAGCTCACCCCGAAGTGCTGACCCGGGCGTGACATGAGCGCCGGCGAGAGCGATGGCCGAGCGGTCCGGCCGGACCGGCCGGACCGGCCGGACCGCGATGCCCGGCAGACGCCGGAGGAGCCTGGTGCGGCGCTGCTCGAGCTGGTCGCGATCATGGACCGGCTCAGGACGGAGTGCCCGTGGGACGCGAGGCAGACGCACGAGTCGCTCGCGCCGTACCTGCTTGAGGAGACCTATGAGGCGCTCGAGGCTCTGGAGCGCCGCGACATGGCTGAGCTGCGCGGAGAACTCGGCGATGTGCTGCTCCAGGTGCTGTTTCATGCCCGGGTCGCGGCCGAGCGGACCGACGGGACCGGCTTCACCATCGACGACGTGGCGAACGGCATCGCGGCCAAGCTGATCCGCAGGCACCCGCACGTGTTCGCCGACGTGATCGTGACCGGCGCTGAGGACGTCAAGCGGAACTGGGACGAGATCAAGGCCGACGAGCGTGCGGCCGCCGCCGGCGGTGGCCGCACGTCGGCGCTCGACGGAGTTCCGATGGGCCAGCCGGCGCTCTCGCTCGCCGCGCAGTTGCAGCGCCGGGCACAGCGCGCTGGCGCGCCCGCCGAGCTGGCTCACCTGGCCGACGTGGCCGGCCCGGCGGGGGGACCGGACGCAGGGGAGCCGGAGGCCGGGCGACCCGAGGCCGGGCGACCCGAGGCGCCGGAGGCCGGGCGACCCGAGGCAGTCAGCCCGATCGGCGCCGAGCTGTTCGCCATGGTCGCGAAGGCCGCCGCGGCCGGTTTCGACCCCGAGCTCGAGCTCCGTCACGCCGCGAGAGTCTTCCGGGACCGGTTCCGCGACTGGGAGCGCACCTCCGGCGCCTGATCGCGCCCCCGGAAAGCGACCCTATGGACCCCTGATGGTGCCATAGCCCCACCAGGGGTCCATAGGTGCGTCCCCGGAAGGGCCCTGACCGGCGTGCCGACAAGGGCGGGCTGAGACCGCTCGGTTAGGCTCCGAACAGAAGATCAGCGACGCCGTGCGGGAGTTGTCCTTTGTCGTCCCTTGAAGCCATCCACGCCAGGCAGATTCTGGACTCGCGAGGCAACCCGACCGTCGAGGTCGAGGTCGTGCTCGATGACGGGACGCACAGCCGGGCCGCGGTGCCCAGCGGTGCGTCGACCGGAGCGTTCGAGGCGGTCGAGCTCAGGGACGGCGGGCAGGAGTACGGCGGCAAGGGCGTCGAGCAGGCGGTCACCGCGGTCATCGACGAGATCCAGCCGGAACTGCTCGGCCAGGACGTCGACGAGCAGCGCCTGATCGACTTCGCGATGATCGACCTCGACGGCACGCCGGACAAGTCCAGGCTGGGCGCGAACGCGATACTCGGGGTCAGCCTGGCCGTCGCACGGGCAGCGGCCGAGTCGACCCAGCTGCCGATCTTCCGCTACCTCGGCGGCCCGAACGCGCACATCCTGCCGGTGCCGATGATGAACATTCTCAACGGCGGGGCTCACGCGGACACCAACGTCGACATCCAGGAGTTCATGATCGCCCCGATCGGCGCGGGCACGTTCTCCGAGGCGGTCCGCTGGGGCGCCGAGACCTACCACAGCCTGAAGTCGGTGCTCAAGAAGCACGGCCTGAACACCGGGGTCGGCGACGAGGGCGGTTTCGCGCCGGATCTCGAGCACAACCAGGCCGCCCTTGACCTGCTAGTGCAGGCGATCGCGGCAGCTGGCTTCGCGCCCGGACGGGATGTGGCGGTGGCGATCGACGCCGCCGCCTCCGAGTTCTACGGCGACGGCAGCTACACCTTCGAGGGCAACACGAGGACGGCCGCGGAGATGACCGCGATCTACGCGAGCTGGCTGGATGCCTACCCGATCGTGTCGCTCGAGGACCCGCTGGCCGAGGACGACTGGCAGGGCTGGCAGGAACTGACCGCCGCCATCGGGGACCGGGTGCAGATAGTTGGCGACGACCTGTTCGTGACCAATCCGGAGCGGATCCGCCGCGGTATCGCCGACCGGTCGGCGAACGCGCTGCTCGTCAAGGTCAACCAGATCGGGACGCTGACCGAGACCTTCGATGCGGTCGACCTCGCGCACCGCAGCGGCTGGCGCTGCATGATCAGTCACCGATCGGGCGAGACAGAGGACACCACGATCTCTGACCTGGCCGTGGCCATCAACTGCGGGCAGATGAAGACCGGGGCGCCTGCCAGGTCGGAGCGAGTGGCGAAGTACAACCAGCTGCTCAGGATCGAAGAGCGGCTCGACGATGCCGCCGCTTATGCGGGAGCCGCCGCGTTCCCGAGGTTCGCGGCAGCCGGGCAGTGACCAAGTCCGCCAGCTGGGCGGCGCGGCCGGGCGGTCCCCGGCCGCACTTCACCGGGCGCGCGGCGATCCTGGCCATCGTGCTCTGCGTGATCGCGCTGAGCCTGGCCTACCCGGTCCGCGAGTACATCGGGCAGCGCAGGCAGATCGACCAGCTGCAAGCGCAGCGAAACGAGATCGTCCTGCGCCTGAAGAACCTGGAACACGAGCGGAAGAGGCTGAAGAGCCCCTCCTTCATTGAGCAGCAGGCACGCGACTGGCTGCACATGTGCCTGCCGACGCAGATGTGCTACGTGGTCATCCCCCCCGCGACGAAGAATGGGAGGGCCGTGAAGGCACCTGCAGACTCGGTGCCGTGGTACGCGCGGCTCTGGTCCTCGGTTCAGCAGGCGAATAAGCCTCAGCCAGTAAGGGCACGGCACGGGTGAGCCTGGATGCCGCCGACCTGGCTGCCGTCACCCGGCAGCTCGGCAGGCCGCCGCGCGGCGCGCGGGCTGTCGCGCACCGGTGCCCGTGCGGCCTTCCTGACGTCATCGAGACCGCGCCCCGGCTGCCGGACGGAACCCCCTTCCCGACGCTGTACTACCTGACCTGCGTTCGGGCCTGCGTTGCCGCGAGCCGGCTAGAGGCCGGCGGCCTGATGCGCGACCTGAACGCCAGGCTCGCGACCGACGAGGGGCTGCGGGAGGCCTACCTCGCGGCGCACCTGGACTACGCGGCCAGGCGGGCCGTGGTGGCCGCGGCGGCAGGCGCGCCGCCCTTGCCGCCGGACGCGCCTACCGCCGGAGGCATGCCGGACCGGGTCAAGTGCCTGCATGCCCTCGCGGCGCACGAGCTGGCCGTACCGGGCTCGAACCCGCTTGGCCGGGAAGCCCTCCAGGCCATGGGAGAGTGGTGGGCAGCCGGGCCCTGCGTCGAGGTGCCCGGGACGCCATAACGGAGGGGTCGATGGCTGTACCTGGTCCGCAGCGAGTCGCCGCGATCGACTGCGGGACGAACTCGCTGCGCCTTCTGATCGCCGATATCGACCCGGCCAGGAGCGAGCTCGTCGACGTGCAGCGCCGGATGGAGATCGTCAGGCTCGGGCAGGGCGTCGACGCCACGGGGCGCCTGGCACCCGATGCGCTGGCCAGGACCTTCGCGATGCTGGCGGAGTTCGCGCAAGCGATCAGCGGCTCAGGGGCCAGCGCCGTCCGGCTGGTGGCGACAAGCGCGACGAGGGACGCCTCGAATGCCGCCGAGTTCAGCGCCGGAGTCCGGCGGATACTCGGCGTCGACCCCGAGGTCGTCAGCGGCTCGGACGAGGCCTACCTGTCGTTCTCCGGCGCGACGGCCGAGCTCGGCCGCGGCAGCGAGCCCCGTCACGCGGGCCAGCCGGAGCCGCCGGGCCAGCCGGAGCCGCCGTTCCTGGTCGTGGACATCGGCGGCGGCTCCACCGAGTTCGTGTTCGGCGCGCCCGAGGCCGACGCCCGGCACGGGCTCTCCGCCATCTCGGTCAACATCGGCTGCGTCCGGCTGACCGAGCGGCACCTGCACGACGATCCGCCGACCCAGGAGCAGATCGCCGCGGCCACCAAGGACATCGATGCCGCGCTGGCCACCGTGGCCGAGTCGATCCCGGTGGCGAGCGCGCGCACGCTCGTCGGGCTGGCCGGCTCAGTCACCACACTGACCGCCGTGGCGCTGGACCTCGCCGCCTACGACCCGGCCCGCACCCACCACGCGCGTATCAGCGCCGGCCGGGTGCACGATGTGACGGTCAGTCTGCTCGGCCAGGGCCATGAGCAGCGGGCGGCGAGCCCGGTGATCCATCCCGGCCGGGTCGACGTCATCGGCGCCGGGGCGCTGATCCTGGACCGGATCATGGAACGGTTCGGCTTCACCGAGCTGGTCGCCAGCGAGCACGACATCCTCGACGGCATCGCTTGGTCAATCGTCACCGCGGCAGCCGGGAACCTCGGGCGGCCGTGAGCGTGCCTGGTGGTACGGACCGCCCCGTTGACCCCGTCCTGCCCGAGCCCGTCCTGCCCGAGCCCGTCCCGCCCGAGCCCGTCCCGCCCGACTCCGCTCGGCCCGGTGCCGCTCGGCCCGGTGCCGACCAGCCCGGTGCCGACCAGCCCGGCCCGGTCCGGCCCGGTTCCGGGTGGCCCGGTGACCCGGCGACGGCGGGAACACCCGTCGCGACCGACGCGGACAGCGTCCGCTCGCTGGCGGCCGGTGCCGGGTCACTGGCCGAGCTGACCGCCAGGCAGTCGGTCTGCCGTGCCTGCCCGCGCCTGGTCGGATGGCGAGAGGACGTCGCCGTGACCAGGCGGCGGGCGTTCGCCGACCAGCCCTACTGGGGCCGCCCGGTCCCCGGCTGGGGAGACGAACGGCCAGGCGTGCTGATCGTCGGGCTGGCGCCGGCGGCGCATGGCGGTAACAGGACCGGCCGGATTTTCACCGGCGACCGTAGCGGCGACGTGCTGTTCGAGTCGCTCTGGCGGTGCGGGCTCGCGGCCAAGCCGACCAGTGTGGCGGCAGGCGACGGGCAGCGGCTGCACGGAGTCAGGATGGCGGCCGCGGTCCGGTGCGCGCCGCCGGAGAACAAGCCGACGATCGCCGAACGGGATACCTGCGAGCCGTGGCTGGCGGCGGAATTCGACCTGATCGCCGCCGGCCTGCGATCCATCGTCTGCCTCGGCCATTTCGCCTGGCAGGCCGTCTGGCGCGAACTGGCCATGACCGGCCGCCAGATCCCGGGGCCGCGGCCCGCGTTCGGCCACGGCGCCGAGGTCATGCTGGGCGGGCTCCTCGTCCTCGGCTGTTATCACCCGAGCCAGCAGAACACTTTCACCGGGCGGGTCACCGGCGCGATGCTCGACGCCGTCTTCGAGCGGGCACGCGGCCACGCGGGCATCGGCTGACCGGGTGGCCGCCGTTGCCGCGACTGCCCGAGTCAGCGGCCGAGGCGGCAGCAGCCGAGGTTTACGCCGTGGCCGGGGAGAGCAACGTGCCAGGCTGGCCGCCTCGGCCACCACCGGAACGCGCGACATCGCGGTGCCGGCGCTGACCGGCGGCTGTCGTCAAGTAACAATGGCTAAATTGCACATGCAACTGCACAGTTGTGTGCGTGGCTAATGTCTACTTGGTAGCTTATAATAGTCTCCTGCCCGATTCCGCGGAATGTTTGAATAAACAGCGCATGATGGGGTACGATTTCCGCGCCCCCGTAGCCCAAGGGAAGAGGCGAGCCCCCTAAAAGGGCGCCAGTGTCGGTTCGAGCCCGACCGGGGGTACCGAAGAGCGAGAATCTCTCGTCGAGCAGATTCGTTGAACATCACCGCAGGTCAGAGACCCGTCGGTAATCAGGATGAGTCGGGTGGCTCCGGTTAGAGCGGCGATCGGCGAGCCCCTATTTGCGATTCACTACTCGCGAGCTACGGCGGGCTAGCCTATTCAAAAAATATGAATCACACGTTAGAGTCACTACAATCGTTAGCAGGCCATCGGCGCGAGAATTTTTTTGGGAAGCATGCCCGGTGACCCCGGCCTGATCATTCGGGGAGCTTGCCCTGGCGCACGGCCCGGAACTCCGGTCAGTCCGGCCCCGGCACTCGGCCCGCAACTCCGGTCAGCCCGGCCACGGCACTCGCCCCGGAACTCCGGGTAAACTGGCCGACGCACGCCCCCGATCCGTCCGGAAGCCTGCCCCGGCAGGCACCCCGATGGTGACCCTGCCGGTGAAACGGTCCGCTGCGATAGACCCGCCTGGCCACCTCATGATCAGCCGCTGCGGTCGGGCCCGGCCCGGGTCAGCGTGGTCGCGACGATCACTCTGCGATCGCGGACCATCGCCTGGCGGTAGTCCGCCCAGTCCGGGTGCTCGCCCGAGATCCGGCGGTAGTAGTCGACCAGCAGGTTCATTGCCTCAGGCAGGTGGATGATCTCGGCGGTCCCCTCGGCCTGCAGCCACTCGCCGAAGAACCTGTCCGTCAGCACGCAGAGCGAGGCGCGCGGATCGCGCGCCAGGTTCTTCGTCTTGATGGCAGTCTCGCGGGTGCTGATCAGGACACGGCCGTCGTCACCGACGCCGACCGTGACAGGAGAGAGTTGCGGAAACCCATCGGACCGGCTTGTCGCCAGCACGGCCCGGTGGTGGACACGCATGAACTCCCGGGCGCGCTCGAGGTCCATGCTTGCCGATCAGGCGCTGTTCAGCCTGGTACGCCGCTGCAGCTCGTACTCGTGCACGATCGCAGCGGCATAAGCGTGCGTCAGCCCGTGCTCGTCGGCCAGCCAGGTCGCCCGCTCGGCGTGCCGCATGAACGACGGCCCCGATTCCAGGCGGTGGAACCACTCTCTGAGATCGCTGCCGGTGACCCGCGGGATGCGGGCTATCAGGTTCTTGTGCATCTCCGGAGAGTGGATCAGGGACAAGGGGCACCTCCAGGCCGAGATGAGTGTCCTGAGTCGAGCCTGCACCACCGGCGGCGTCCTGGCAAGACCTGGGCGTGACACTTCCGTTATGCAACCACGGCATTAACAAGACCCCGTCGGCCAAGCCCGGCATGCCGGGCACTCCCGCTCGGTGCCGCTCCGGACCGGCCACGCGGCCGAGCCGGTACTCGCGGTCCAGCGGCGGGACCGGGGAGCGCTGCGATCAGGAGAGCCGCTCGAGAATCATGGCCATGCCCTGCCCGCCGCCGACGCACATCGTCTCGAGCCCGAAGGCCTTGTCGTGGAACTGCAGGCTGTTCAGCAGGGTCGACGTGATCCTGGCTCCGGTCATGCCGAACGGGTGGCCGACCGCGATCGCGCCTCCGTTGACGTTCAGCTTGGCGATGTCGATGCCGAGGTCACGGTAGGACGGGATGACCTGCGCGGCAAAGGCCTCGTTGATCTCGACCAGATCGATGTCCTCGATGGTCATGCCGGCCCTGGCCAGCGCCTGGCGGGACGCCTCGACCGGCCCCAGCCCCATGATCTCCGGGGAGAGAGCGGTCACGCCGGTCGACACGATCCTGGCCAGCGGCGTAAGCCCCAGCTCGGCCGCCTTGCGGTCACTCATCACGACGACCGCGGCGGCGCCGTCGTTCAGCGGGCAGCAGTTTCCGGCGGTCACCGTGCCGTCCGGCCGGAACACCGGCTGCAGCGTGGCCACCTTCTCCAGCGTCGTCCCGGCGCGCGGCCCGTCGTCGGCCGCGATCACGGTGCCGTCCGGCAGCGTGACCGGCGTGATGTCGCGCTGCCAGAACCCGTCGGCGAGCGCCTTCTCGGCCAGGTTCTGCGAGCGGACGCCGAACTCGTCCTGCTCGGCCCGGGTGATACCGCGCAGCTGAGCGACGTTCTCCGCGGTCTGGCCCATCGTGAGGTAGATGTCGGGAATCTGGCCGTCCGCGCGCGGGTCGTGCCACACGTCGGCGCCGAGGGCAGCCCGGGCTGTCCCGCGCTCTTCAGCCTCGGCGAAGACCGGGTTCTTCGTGTCGGGCGCGCCGTCGCTGCTGCCCTTGACGAGCCTGCTGACGCACTCCACCCCGGCCGAGATGAAGACGTCGCCCTCGCCGGCCTTGATCGCGTGGTAGGCCATCCTGGTGCTCTGCAGCGAGGACGAGCAGTACCGGGTGATCGTGGTGCCAGGGAGATTGTCGTAACCGAGCATGACGGCCACCGCCCGGGCCATGTTGTAGCCCTGCTCGCCGCCAGGCAGCCCGCAGCCGAGAATCAGGTCCTCGATGTCGGCCGGGTCAAGTTGCGGCACCTGAGCCAGGGCCGCCTTGATCATCTGCACCGTCAGGTCGTCGGGACGGATGCTGGTCATGGACCCCTTGAAGGCCCGTCCGATCGGCGAGCGCGCAGTAGCGACGATGACTGCCTCTGGCATGGCTGGCTCCCTGGCGATACCCGGTTCTTTACCGCACAGTAGCTTACGGTCGGCGCGACGTCAGCCCGTGCCAGGTCACCGCCTGGCGGATGTGCCGGCAGTTCCTCGACCGGCCGGAAGGCGTCAGCGCGGTCACGATCACCGAGCGTCCTGCCCGATCCGGATCAGGCGGCCCGGCTGGTCATCCCGGCATACCTCGCCGCGTTCGGCCCCGCCTCGATCGGGACCTTCGGCCAGTGGCTCAGCCGCAGCGCGTCCAGTAAGGCGTCGTTGCGGCGCTGGTTCAGGGCACGGGAAGGCGCGGGCGAACTCATCGGCGTGGAGGTGGACGGAGAGCCGGCGTACGCGCGCCCGGATGACGCCGAGAAGATCGCGCGCACCCAGCCGAGCGCCGAGGTCCGGCACAGGCAACGTGCCCGCGGTCGCCATCGAGAACGAGGCAGAGCAGATCGGGAAGATCCTCGGCACCAGCCTGACCGTCTCGGTGCGCGTCAGCTAGCCACGCGGGGGCGGCCCCGGCCGGTCCCGGCCAGCGATCCGACGAGGGACGCCGCGTTCCACCTGGCCGCCCCGGCCAGGTCCCTGGCATGCTCGCGGGTGCTGTAGTCGAGCCGGGCCGCGGCCTGCGCGATGGCGAGATCGAGGTTGTTGCCGCACTGCTGGAGCAGGACGGAGAAGTCCCTGCGCACCGGCTCGTGCAGGTCGTACCCGAACGAGCGGTGGATGCGGGCGAACATCGGCTTGTACATCCTGGCCCGCTCGTGCAGGCCGGAGGCGTAGGACATCGGGTTCTTCGGCCGCCGCCTGATGTAGTCGGGCAGCAGGTCAGCGAAGGCCTGACGGAGTATCCACTTCTCCACGCCGTCGCGCACCTTCAGCGCCATCGGCAGCCGCATCGCCAGGTCCACCAGGACCGGGTCGAGGAACGGAACCCTGGTCTCCACGCCGCTGGCCATGCTGGTCCGGTCGACCCGCTGCAGCTCGGTCCGGCCCAGGTTCGCGAGCTTGTGCAGGAACAGCCGGCGCGCCTGCGCGGGGCCGATCTGGTCGTACATCGGGTACCCGCCGAACAGCTCGTCCGAGCCGTCCCCGGTGAGCACGACCTTGATCCCCAGGCTGGCGATGCGCCGGAAGAGCGGCACCGAGACGACGGCGTTGATGATGTCGCCGTACTCGGTGAGCTCGGAGATCCTGATCGCCTCCCGGATCTCGGCCAGCCGGATGTCGCGCGGGGCGACCTCGATCACCTCGTGCCGGACGCCGAGATCGGCAGTGAGCCTGCGGGCGTAGGCGATGTCATCGCTGCCCGGCGCGCCGACCGTGAACGCCACGCAGTCCGGGTGGGCGGCCCGGGCATGCAGCAGCGTCAGCGAGCTGTCCAGGCCGCCCGACAAGATCACGCCGACGGTCAGCCCGGTGTCGAGCCTGACCTCGATGCTGTCCCGCAGCGCCGCCCTGATCAGCCCCGCGGCCTCGGCGGCATCGGTGAGCGGCGCGACGTCATCGGCCGGGCCGAGCGGGTTCAGCAGGTCGCTGTAGCGGCCCAGGTGGGGCCGGCCGCCGGGGCTAGCCCACCCGTGCTGGCCCGGGGGCACCTCCGCTACCGGTGCCCCGACCGGCACGAGCGCCTTGACCTCCGACGCGACGTGCAGGCAGCCGCCGCTGACCGACCAGTACAGCGGCTTGACCCCGAGCGGATCGCGGGCCAGGTACGTGCGGCCGGAGCACCGCTCGGTGATCGCGAAGGCGAACTCGCCGCGCAGCCGCCGCACGGCGCCCTCGCCCCACTGCCCGAACGCCTCGACGATCACCTCGGTGTCGCTCTCGGTGCGGAACTGGCGGCCCAGGCGGCGCAGCTCCTCGCGCAGCGCGCGGTGATTGAAGATCTCGCCGTTGTAGCAGAGCAGCCAGCGCTGGTCGGCGGAGATCCACGGCTGGACCGCCCGCTCGGGGTCGACGATGCGGAGCCGCTGCGTTCCGGCCATCAGGCCGTCGCTGAGGCTGAACTCCTCACCATCGCCACGTGCCTTCAGCACATCGAGCATCTGGCGGAAAGTAGCCGCGCTCGCGCCCGGCCCCGCGATCAGGGCAATGCCGCACACCGCTGGTCAGCTGCCTGCCCTGGGCGCAGGAATCCGGCGCGGACCCTGGACGACGTCAGGGTGCAGGCACACGTGCCAGGCCTGGCCCTCGTCGATGACGTTGACCTCGCTGGCGCGCTGGCGGTCGAGCAGCAGCCCGCGCAGGATCCGGTGGGCGTGGAAGCGGCGGTACCACTTCATCTCGATATCGGCCGCGTAGCCAGAGCAGTGCGCGCTCGGCAGCAGCGCGATGTAGCCGAGCGACTTGAGGTGCCGCTGGTGCTCCACGCTCCGCGCCACGCTGGTGATCCAGAGCGGCGGCGTTCCGTCCGGCGCGATCCGGGCGAACTCGTCGGCGAGCTGGTTGAGCCAGGCCACCGTCTGCGGCCGTGCCCTGGGCAGCCACAGGCCGGCGGTCCGCGGTGAGCGCCCGGGCAGCGCCCGCCGCTCGGCCGAGCGCGCGGCCCTGGCCACCAGGGTGATGGCCTGGTGCCGGTACCGGAAGCTCAGCTGGCCGTCCTCGTCGAGCTCGTCGAGGTCGACAAGCTCGGCAGCGTCCCGGACGTCGGAGTCCTTGCCGTAGCTGGGCGTGCGGCCCCACCACATGGCGTCGATCTGGGCCAGCAGCGAGATCCTGACCAGCGCCGCGAGAGTGCCCGTCGCGTTGCGCGGGCTCGGCTCGTAGTTCCTCACCTCGAAGAGCAGCTTGGCCACCGTGGCGTCCCAGCCATCCGGGGTGGCCTCGAGTACGGTGGCGAGCTCGTCCTCCTCCAGGCGCTTGCCCAGGATGTGCTCGGCGCACTTGGCATCCGACGACGTGCAGTGTCCGATCTCGGTGACCAGGTCGCTGACGGCCGCGCGAAAGGAGCCCAGAGCGGGTACGCAGGGCGAGAAGTGTTCGATCGGCGGACGGCTCAGGAGCCTGTCCTGATCGGCCAGCAGCAAGGTCACGAGGTCCCCCCTCGGCTCAGATGCCTCAGTGATGCTCAGCGCACAGAGTGTAACAACGCGATTGCGAACGGTAGCGCTCTTTGGATCTTCGTCCCCAGTGGCCCCATTGCGGCCGCTGCGCGCCGTTGCCGGCCGCCCGAGGGGTCAGGTCGCCCGACCAGCACCATGGTTCGGCCGCGCGGCTAGGGTAAGAACTGGCCTGTCATCAATGCGGCAGCAGGCTCAGGCGTCAGGCGCCAGGCCGGAGAATCGACGCAGCACGCCCGGAGAACAAGGTGGTTCAGCCATGCAGGTGCACGAGTCGCTGATCGATCTCATCGGGAACACGCCGCTGGTCAGGCTGCGCAAGGTGACCCGCTATCTGGGCAGCGGGCACAGCCGGGGGCACGGGACCGAGTACCATGGCGGCCCCGGCGATGCGCCGATGGTGCTGGCCAAGGTCGAGTACATGAGCCCGGGCGGCTCGGTCAAGGACCGGATCGCGCTGCGGATGGTGGCGGCCGCCGAGGCCTCGGGCTCGCTCCGCCCCGGCGGCACGATCGTGGAGCCGACCTCGGGAAACACCGGTGTCGGCCTGGCCATCGTGGCGGCGGAGAAGGGCTACAAGTGCGTCTTCGTCTGCCCTGACAAGGTGGCGCAGGACAAGATCAGCGTGCTCCGCGCCTACGGCGCCGACGTGGTGGTCTGCCCGACCACGGTCTCGCCGGATTCGCCCGATTCCTACTACAGCGTCTCCGACCGGCTGGCCAGGGAGATCCCTGGCGGCTGGAAGCCGAACCAGTACGCGAACCCCGCCAACCCCGAGTCGCACTACCTGACTACCGGCCCGGAGATCTGGGAGCAGACCGAGGGGAAGATCACCCACTTCGTGGCGGGCATCGGCACGGGCGGCACGATCTCGGGCACCGGTAAGTACCTCAAGGAGGTCTCGGGCGGCCGGGTCAAGGTCATCGGCGCCGACCCCGAGGGGTCCGTCTACTCGGGCGGTACCGGGCGTCCTTACCTGGTCGAGGGAGTCGGCGAGGACTTCTGGCCCGATACCTATGACAAGGGCATCTGCGACCAGATCATCGCGGTCAGCGACGCGGACTCCTTCCTGATGACCAGGCGGCTGGCCGCCGAGGAGGCACTGCTCGTCGGCGGGTCGTGCGGGATGGCCGTGGTCGCGGCGCTCAAGGTCGCCGAGCACGCCGGGCCCGATGACGTCATCGTGGTGCTGCTTCCCGACGGCGGGCGCGGTTACCTCTCCAAGGTGTTCAACGACGACTGGATGGCCGACTACGGCTTCCTCACGTCGGAGACCGCCGAGCCGAGAATCGCCGACGTGCTCGACCGCAAGCGCGGCCAGTTGCCCCTCTTCGTGCACGCGCATCCCGACGAGACGGTACGGGCGGTGATCGAGACGCTGCGCGAGTACGACGTCTCGCAGCTCCCCGTGCTGAAGGAGGAGCCTCCGGTGATGGCGGCCGAGGTGATCGGCTCCATCACCGAGCGGGAGCTGCTCGACGCGCTGGTGACCGGGCGGGCCGCGCCCGGGGAGCCCATCTCCGCCCACATGTCGGCGCCGCTGCCGATGATCGGGTCAGGCGAAGCCATCAGCTCCGCGATCGCCGCGCTGGAGAAGGCCGGTGCGGCGGTGGTTCTTGTTGACGGAAAGCCAGCGGGAATGATCACCAGGCAGGATGTGCTCATGTACCTGGCTGGCTGACGGTGCTGGCTCGTCCGGCGCCGGCCGGACGCAATGGGAGGGGATCCACCAGATGGCTCAGATCGACCGCGGCGACGGATTCGAGACCCTGGCAATCCATGCCGGGCAGGAACCAGATCCGCTGACCGGTGCCGTCGTCCCGCCGATCTATCAGGTCTCCACCTATAAGCAGGACGGTGTCGGGGGCCTGCGCGGCGGCTCGCTGGCCGGCGCCGACTCGGGTCCTGGCCGCTGGGTGGAGGGCTACGAGTACTCCCGTACCGCCAATCCGACCAGGGGGGCGCTCGAGGAGTGCCTGGCCGCGCTCGAAGGGGGCGTCAGGGCGCTGGCGTTCGCGTCGGGCATGGCCGCGGCGGACTGCCTGATCCGCGCGGTCTGCCGGCCAGGTGACCAGGTGCTGATCCCGCACGACGCCTACGGCGGCACGTTCCGGCTGTTCGACAAGGTGATGGCGCACTGGGGAATCAGGTACCACCCGGTGCCGGTCTCCGACACGGAGGCGGTCCGGGCCGCGATGGCCGCCCACGGCGCGAAGCTGATCTGGGTCGAGACGCCGACCAACCCGCTGCTGTCGATCGCCGACATCGGCGCGCTCGCCGAGATCGCGCACTCGGCCGGGGCCCTGCTGGCGGTGGACAACACGTTCGCCTCGCCCTACCTGCAGCAGCCGCTCGCCGTCGGCGCCGACGCCGTGATCCACTCGACCACCAAGTACCTGGGCGGCCACTCCGACGTGGTCGGCGGTGCGCTCGTCGTCTCCGACTCCGACCTGGCCGCCAGGCTGGCCTTCCTGCAGAACGCGGTCGGCTCGGCCGGCGGCCCGTTCGACGCGTGGCTGACCCTGCGCGGGGTCAAGACCCTGGCCGTGCGGATGGACCGGCACTGCGACAACGGCGCGCAGGTGGCGGCCATGCTCGCGAACCACCCTCGCGTCGCGCGGGTCTACTATCCGGGGCTGCCCGATCATCCGGGCCACGAGGTGGCGGTGAAGCAGATGCGGGGCTTCGGCGGCATGGTGTCGTTCCGGCACGCCGGGGGGGAGGCAGCGGCGGTCGAGATGTGCGGGCGGACGAGGTTGTTCACGCTCGGCGAGTCGCTCGGCGGGGTCGAGTCGCTGATCGAGCACCCGGCCAGGATGACGCACGCCTCGGTGGCCGGGTCCCCGCTGGAAGTGGCGTCCGACCTGGTCAGGCTCTCGGTCGGGATCGAGAACATCGACGACCTGATCGAGGACCTGCGCACCGCCCTCGGCTAGCCGGCGACGCCGGCCGCCGCGTCCTCTGACGGCACCAGCCCCGGTCCCGGTCCCGGCGGTCCCGGTCCCGGTCCCGGCGCGGTCCCGGCGGTCCCGGTCCCGGCGCGATCCCGGCGGTCCCGGTCCCGGCGCGATCCCGGCGTTCAGCCTCCATGATCGTGGTCATTTCTCAGAACACGGACGATTCTCAGCGGATTCGACTGACAGGCGTCCGCGATCTGAGAATCGTCCACGATCATGGGCCGGGCACATCGTGGTAATTCCGACCTCGGTTTCCCGCCGGTTCTTCCCTGGCGAGGGACGCCACGTGAGCCCTGGACGCCAACTGCCCCTTGCTCATGAGCGGTTGCCGCTGATCACGCACGCGACGGCGGAGGACCAGCCGCGCCGCTGGCCCGCTACTGGCGCGGGGCGATGGTGGCGTCGGACCCGAGGGCGCCGCGAGCCGCCTGCTGCTCGTGCCTGACCACGTGCATGACCGCGTTGATCAGCGCCAGGTGGGTGAACGCCTGCGGGAAGTTGCCGAGGTGGCGGCCGGAGCGCGGATCGATCTGCTCGCCGTACAGCAGCAGCGGGCTGGCGTAGGACAGCACCTTCTCGCACAGGTCGCGCGCCCGCTGGTGCTCGCCGATCTCAGCCAGCGCGGAGACCAGCCAGAACGAGCAGATTGTGAACGCGCCCTCGGTCCCTCCGAGCCCATCGTCGGTTTCGTCGACGTGATATCGGCGGAGGAGCCCGTCGACCGACAGTTCGTCGGCAATGGCGAGCACGGTGTCGCGGACCCGCTTGTCGTCCGCGGGCAGGAACCTGACCAGCGGCATCAGCAGAAGCGAGGCGTCGAGCGCGGTGGTCTCGTAGTGCTGGCAGAACACGCCGCGCTCGTCGAGCGCGTTCGCGCAGATATCGGCGTGAATCTCGTCGGCGGCCTGCTGCCACTGCCTCGCGGCGTCCGGATCGTCCCTGATCCTGGCCAGCCGCGCGCCGCGGTCCGCCGCCACCCAGCACATCAGCTTCGATGAGGTGAAATGCTTCGGCTCGCCGCGGACTTCCCACAGCCCGTGATCGGGCTCGCGCCAGTGCGCGAGCGCACTCTCGACTTGCTGGCGTGCCATCTTCCAGACCCGGTCGTCCAGCCAGTCCCGTGACTTGGTGTGCAGGTACAGCGAGTCGAGCACAGCCCCCCAGACATCGTTCTGCCGCTGCGAGTACGCGGCATTACCGACGCGGACCGGCCGGGCCCCCTGGTACCCCTGCAGGTGGTCAAGCGTGTGCTCGCCGAGGTCTTTCGATCCGTCGATCCGGTAGGCGATCTGGAGATCTTCGCGATCGCGCTCGACGATGTCGGTGATGAAGGCGAAGTAGTCATTCGCCTCCCATTCATAGCCGAGGGTGAACAGGCCCCAGAGCGCGAAGGTGGCATCCCTGATCCAGCTGTACCGGTAGTCCCAGTTCCGCTCCCCCTGCGGCGTCTCGGGCAGCGAGGTGGTGGCCGCGGCCGCGATGGCACCAGTGGGTGAGTAGGCCAGGCCCTTGAGGGTCAGCGCGCTGCGGGTGAGATGCCCCCGCCACCGATGGTCGGGCAGGCTGCCGCGGGCCAGCCAGTGCCGCCAGTGATGGGCCGTCCACAGCATGCGCTGATAGGCGTCATCGAAGTCCTCTGGCGGCGGCTGGTGCCCCCAGGACAGCGCGCAGAACCTGGTATCGCCCTCCCTGAGCAGGGTGCGGGCCTGTGCGCTCGGCCCCTCGATGCCGATCCTGATGTCGGACGTCAGGGTGAGCGCCAGGCCGAGGCCCGCAGGCTCGACCGTCACCTGGTGAAAGCCGTGCTCGGTGTGGCTCCACTGCTCGCGGCGCCGCCCGTAGTCGAACACGGGCTCGCAGTCCATGATCAGCTGGACCGAGCCGTTCGTGCATTTGACGGTCCGCAGCAGCGTGTGCTCGGCGTCATAGTCGGTCGGCGGCCGCCGGTGCGATCCTCGCTCCGGGTGCTCGTGCCGCCACGGGCCGATCACCAGGCAGTCCCGGACGACGAGCCAGCCCTCACCGCAGTCCCAGACCGTCTCGAGTACCATCGTCCCGGCCAGGTAGCGGCGGTCAGCCGGAACGGACATGTCCGCCGGCCCGAACCGGAACCAGCCCGCGTCCCGGTCGAGCAGCGACCCGAAGACGCTCGGGCCGTCCAGCCTGGGCAGGCACATCCACTCGACCGCCCCGCTGGAGGCGATCAGGGCCGTGACCTCGCAGTCGGACAGGAAGCCGTAGTCGGCGATCGGCGGGTAGGGCGAGAACTCGTCAAACTCGGCCGGGCTCGTTTCCGTCATGACCACCTGCCCCCGCACGAAGACCATCTATGGCATGCCGCCAGCCAGCCAGTACTGTACTTACGCGGGGTCTACCCGGTGACGGCCGTCCGACCCGTCCTGATCAGCTATTCCAGACCATCAGTACCAGGATGACCAGCCAGATCAGGCTGACCACGCCGCCGAGCATGGCGATCCGGCCGCGCTCCACGCTGGCGAGATGAGGCGGGATCACCGCAGCGGGATCAGCAGCGGCCTGCTGCGGTCCGGTGGCGGTCGCCGGCTCGGCACCGGCTGGTGTCCCGGCGCCGGGCGGCTGATCGGCGACGGTGGCGCTCACCTGCTCGTCGGCCAGGCCGACCGCGGTGGCCGCCGTCTCGGCGGCCGCTTCGAGCGCCTTGATCGCGTGGCGCTGGTCGCGGTGGATCAGGCCGAGCAGCACGACCGCGACCAGGAACAGGGTCCCTGAGACGATGATCCACGGCTTGCCGGCCTTGCTCATCATCGACGCCAGGGCAAAGCCCGCGATCAGCACGCCGAGCGAGCCGGCCGCGAAGATAAAGGTCATCCTGGACAGATAGCGAAGAATCCTGATGTCCCGCTGCCTGATGTACCGCGGCGTCGACATGATGGCGAGCGTGACCGGGCCAATGGTAAAGATCACGAAGGCAACGTGCAGCCACAGAACCAGGTGCTGGGAGAAGGACATGGGGCGAGTCTAGAACTAGGCGATCCGGATTCCCCGCCGCCTCGGCAGTTGGCGTCCGGATGATGCCGGGCCAGGCACGGCGGCCCGTCCCGGCATTCCGGGTCCAGCTACGCGCGGTTGCCGGCCGGCTTCGAGGGCGTTGCCGCCGCGGGCCGCGCTTACCTGCTAACTCAGCTGGCTGACTTCTTGTTCATGAACCAGGCGCCGCCAAGGCCAACGACGGCGATGACCGCGCTGACCGCGCCGCGGATGTCGTGACTGCCGTGGTTGGTCCTGCCGGAGTGACCGATCGTGTCAAGCGGGCCAAGACCGACACCTGCGAAGAACAGCACCGCTAGGACGAGGAAGACGACGCCGACGACGGCCAGGCCGATGATCAGCGGCCGCCTGGAGCTCGCGCCGCCAGACATAGCTTGAGAACTCACGTGATTCCTCCTTGAGAGGTGGGATTGATCCCGAAGGGCCGGCGGGCCGCCCGCCAGGCCGGGGGAGATGATTACCTGCCGCAACGTACTACCAAGTCACTGACGTGAATGGCCTTATTCGGTAAAGCGCCCCAAATGCCGGAAAAATTGTTGGGGCTCCCGATGAGCGGCAAGCGCGGGGTCCTGCCCGGGGCGCCTGCTACCGGCCGCGCTCCCGGCGCGAGCGGAGGAAGTCGCTGACGACGTACTCGCCGAGGCTGTCCGGCAGCGCCCGGAGTACCCGGCCGCCGTTCCGCCTGGCCACCTCGTCGACGAAGGTACTCAGCCGCTCGTCGTCGGCGAGCATGAAGATGTTCAGCGTCGCGCGGCGCCTGGTCATCTTGTCCACCTCGGCCATCGTGAGCTCGAGTGTCTCCGGCGACGGCGGCCAGTCGAACCACGAACTGCCGTCCCGGCGCAGGTGCGCCGTCGGCTCGCCGTCGGTGATGACCAGCACGATCGGGTTGTGCTCGGGACGCCGGTCGAGGAAGCGGCCAGCCAGGACGAGCGCGTGATGCAGGTTGGTGCCCTGGACCATGTCCCAGCCCAGCCCGGCCAGGTCGGACTCCTTCAGTTCCCTGGCGTAGTTCGAGAATCCGATCACCTGCAGCGAGTCCTGCGGGAACCTGGTCCTGACCAGCGAGTACAGCGCCAGCGCCGTCTGCTTCGCCGCGCTCCAGGTGCCGCGCAGCGCCATCGAGTAGGACAGGTCGACCAGCAGGCAGACGGCGGCCGACGCGCGCCGCTCGGTCTCGCCGATCTCGAAGTCGCTGACCGAGAGCCTGACCGCCGTCCGCGTGCCGTCGGTCGGCCCGGTATCGGACCCGCCGCCGTCGATCGCCAGGCCCGGCACGCCGCCCCGCAGCAGCGCGTTGCGCACCGTCGCGGCCGTGTCGATGGCCTGCTCGTCGCCGAACCGCCATGGCCGGGTGGAGCCAGTCAGCTCCCCGGCCTGGCCGACGTCGTGCTGGTCGTGATCGCCGTGGCCGCCCTCGGCCAGCTTGGCGAACACCTTGCGCAGCGCGGTGTCGCCGAGCCTGCGCACGGCCTTCGGGGTGAGCTCGAGCTTGCCCTCGTTGTTCTGCAGGTATCCCTGCCGCTGGAGCTCGCGCTCGATCTGCTTAAGCGCCTCCATGTCGTCGACGGCCTGGCGGCCGAGCGCGCGGCGCACCGCTTCCTCGTCGATGTCGTCGAGCCTGGCACCCGGGTAGTCCTGGCGCATGGCGTCCTCGAGCTCGGCCAGGTCGGCCAGCTCGGCCAGCGCGGTCGTGGCGTCGCCGAGCCCGAGCGGGTCGCGGCCGGTCATCCGCTCGCTGCCCTGGCCGTCCCAGTCGACGTCGGGGCGGCGGGCCCGGAGCACCTCGGCGAGCCTGGCCATCTCCCGGGCCAGCCCGGCATCCTCCATCGCCTGGGCCATCAGCCCGGACAGCTCGCCCCGCTGCTCATCGGTCAGCGAGTTGAGCAGTCGCTGCGCGGCCGCCATGCGGCGCACCAGGTTGTCGACCAGCTGGTCGAGGTTCTGCGGCGAGTCGGGGAAGAACTCCCCGTACTGCTCCATGAAGGAGTCGAAGTCCTGCTGGGTGTGCTCGCCGCGGGCATCGGCCTCGATCATGTCGGTGAGCGCGGCCATCATCTCCTTGACCCGCTGCATGCCCTCCGTGTCGGACTCCGACATCGTCTCCTTGATGCCGCGGAACTGGCTGTCCAGCACCTCGCGCCTGAGCAGCTCCTTGAGCTGCTCGAAGGTCTGCGCGGCGGCCTGGCTGTGCCACTGGTAGTCCGACAGCTCCCTGATCGCGCCCGCCGTGTCGCTCGGCAGCGCGTCAAGCTCAGCCTCGCGCAGCCTGGCGTCGTCACTCGGATCGGGGAACAGCTCCGCGCGCTCCTGCCCGATGGCCGTATCGAGCAGCGCCCTGGCCTGCTCGAGTATGCCGTCGAGCCGTCCGCTCCTGCGCAGCTGCCGCTGGCGCTCCCTGACCTGCCTGAGCAGGTCGTCAACTCCGCGGCGGTCGGTCATCCCGCGCCGGAGCAGGTCGCGCAGCGCGCTCGCCGGGTCGTCGCCGTTCAGCACGGACTCGCCGAGCGCGTCCACCGCGCCCAGCACGTCGTACGGCGGCTCAAGCGGGTCGGGCCCGCCGTGGTAGAGGCCGTACCGGTAGCCGGTCACCTGCTGCCCTCCCGTTCAGGCACGGTAGATGGCGCCGCCGTCCACGACATCCTTCGACAGCCTGCGCATCAGGTACAGCCCCTCGAGCGCGAACTCCAGAGCGGCCGCTGCCTGCCCGAACGACTCGCCGCCATCACCGTCCAGCCGTTCCATGATCTTCGCAAGCCCCGGCACCTCACCGATTCTGCGGAGCAGCTCGGCGGCAGGCAGAAGATCAGAGGATTCAACGCTGCCGCCCTCCGCGAACCTGGTCACCAGGCCGGACAGGTCGGCGCTGCCCAGATGCGCCCGGAAGGTGTCGGCGGTGGCGCGGCGCAGCAGGTGCTCCAGCACCTCCTGCTCCCTGCCCTCCTCGCTGACCTCGAACTCGACCTTGCCGCGCAGCGTGCTGACGACCGCAGGCAGGTCGCAGATCCTGGCGGCCGGCTGGTCCTCACCGCTGATCGCGGCCCGCCTGACCGCAGCGGCGACGACCGCCTCAGCAGCGGCGATCGCGAACCGTGCCGAGACGCCGGAGCGTGCGTCCACGGCGGGCGACGTGCGCACCAGCCTGGTGAACCTGGCGATCACCTCGATCAGGTGCCTCGGCAGCACCGCGTCGGTGTTCTCGCCGCCCCACGCGATCTCGGCCTCCTGGCGGACCACGGCGAGCTCGTCATCGAGGGAGAGCGGGTAGTGGGTGCGGATCTCGGCGCCGAACCGGTCCTTGAGCGGGGTGATGATCCGGCCCCTGTTGGTGTAGTCCTCCGGGTTCGCGCTGGCCACGAGCACGAGGTCGAGCGGCAGCCGCAGCGCGTAGCCGCGGACCGCGATGTCGCGCTCCTCCAGCACGTTGAGCAGGGAGACCTGAATACGCTCGGCCAGGTCGGGCAGCTCGTTCAGGCAGAAGACGCCCCGGTTGGTGCGCGGCACCAGGCCGTAGTGGATGGTCTCAGGGTCGCCGAGCGTGCGGCCCTCGGCGACCTTGACCGGGTCGATGTCGCCGATGAGGTCGCCCACGCTGGTGTCCGGGGTAGCGAGCTTCTCGCCGTACCGCTGGTCGCGATGATGCCAGCTGACTGGCAGTTCCTCGCCAAGCTCGGCCGCGAGGCGCTGGCACCTGACGCAGACCGGAGCAAAGGGATGGTCGTTGATCTCGCATCCGGTGACCACCGGCGACCACTCGTCGAGCAGGCCGGTCAGCGTGCGGATGAGCCTGGTCTTACCCTGGCCGCGCTCACCGAGCAGGATGAGATCGTGACCGGCGATCAGGGCTCGTTCCAGATGCGGGCGCACCGTCTCGTCGAAGCCGAGGATGCCAGGAAAGGGATCCTCGCCCGCGCGCAACCTCGCGAGCAGGTTCTGCCGGACCTCGTCCTTGACGCTCCTGAACTGATGTCCGCTTGCGCGCAGTTCGCTGAGGGTCTTGACTGCTGGGGCGGCTGAAGTGGCGGTGGCTGATGATGACTGGCTTCGTGGCTGCACCATTCGACACTATGTCTCACGTGGCGTGGTCCGCATCTTGGGAGGCGCAAAATGGCAGAAAGCGGATCATCCCCCGGACCAGTTCTGGCCATCGACATCGGCGGGACGAAGATGGCGGCCGGCGTCGTCGAGCCTGGCGGCCGCGTGATCACCTGGAACCAGGTGCCGACGCCGCGTGATCTCGACGCCGAGCCGCTCTGGCGAACCCTGGAGGACCTGCTGCTGGAGGTGCTCGACGCCGCGAAGGTCAGTGACGCGGCCGAGCTGTCCGGGATCGGATGCGGCTGCGGCGGCCCGATGGAGTGGCCGTCCGGGGTGGTCTCGCCGCTGAACATCCCTGGCTGGCGCGCGTTCCCGCTCAAGGACCGGCTGGCCGCCAGGTTCGGCGGCGGCCAGCTGACGGTCCGGGTGCACAACGACGCCATCTGCATGGCCGTCGGCGAGCACTGGCGCGGCGCGGGCCGCGGCTGGCGCGACGTGCTCGGCATGGTCGTCTCGACCGGGGTCGGCGGTGGCCTCATCCTGAACAACCGGCTCGTCGAAGGCGCGTCCGGCAACGCCGGTCACATCGGCCACGTGGTCGTCTATCCCGACGGGCCGCCCTGCATGTGCGGCGGCCGGGGGTGCCTGGAGGCGATCGCCCGGGGTCCGGCCCTGGCGGCGTGGGCGCAGGCGGAGGGCTGGCGTCCCGACCAGCCGGGAATGACGGCGAAGGACCTGGCCGCCGACGCCGCTCAGGGTCATGGCGTGGCCAGGGAGGCGCTGCGCCGGGCCGGCCGGGCGCTCGGCATCGCGATCGCGTCCGCCACCAGCCTGTGTGACCTGGACGTCGTCGCCGTCGGCGGCGGGCTGTCGCAGGCCGGCTCGCTCCTGTTCGAGCCGCTCCAGGAGGCGCTGGCCGTCCACGCGCGGCTCGAGTTCACCCGGCAGGTGCGGGTCGTCCCGGCCGCACTCGGCCAGAGCGCGGGCCTGGTCGGTGCCGCCGCCCTGATCTCCGCGGGCGACCGCTACTGGCCCGCCGACTGAGCCCACAATTTGGTGGCGGTGCCACACTACTGCCATGACCACGCTGCCGCCGGTCGGCTACGAGGACGTCAGGCTGGCGCGGGAGGCACTGCGCGGCGTGGTGCGGCAGACGCCGATGCTGCACTCCAGGGTGCTTTCTGACCTCGTCGGCGGGCCCGTCTGGCTGAAGTGCGAGCACCTGCAGCGGGCTGGCTCGTTCAAGATCCGCGGCGCGTACCTGCGGATCTCACGGCTGTCCGAGGCGGAACGGTCCGCCGGGGTGATCGCCGCCAGCGCGGGCAACCACGCCCAGGGCGTGGCCCTGGCCGCTTCGATACTCGGCATCAGGGCGACCGTCGTCATGCCGGAGAACGTCCAGCTGCCTAAGCTCACCGCCACCCGCGCCTACGGCGCGGAGGTGGTCCTGCACGGCGCGAATATCACCGAAGCGCTGGCCAGGGCAGCCGAGATCGCGGAGCAGACCGGGTCGACGTTGATTCACCCGTTCGAGCACGCCGACATCATCGCCGGTCAGGGCACCGTCGGTCTGGAGATCACGGAGCAGTGCGCACCGGCGCGCACCGTGGTTGTCCCGGTTGGCGGCGGCGGGCTCCTCGCGGGCATCGCGATCGCGGTACGTGGCGGCCGCGGCACACCGGCGGCGGCCGGCGAGGCGGCGCCTGCGCCTGCGGTGATCGGCGTCCAGGCGGAGGCGGTAGCGCCGTTTCCCGCCTCGCTGGCCGCTGGCCATCCGGTCGGCGTCACGGCAGCTCCGACGATGGCGGACGGCATCGCGGTGGCAGTGCCGGGTGCGATGACGTTTCAGATAATCCAAGAGCTCGTCGGTCAGATGCTGACGGTCACCGAGGAGGGCCTGTCCAGGGCGCTCCTGATCTGCCTGGAACGGGGCAAGCAGCTGGTAGAGCCAGCCGGGGCAGCCGGGGTCGCGGCGCTGCTCGAGCATCCGGGCGCGGTCGAGCCGCCGGTCGTCGTCGTGCTGTCGGGCGGCAACATCGATCCGCTGCTGCTGTCGCGGGTCCTGCGGTACGGGCTCGCCGCGGCCGGGCGGTACCTGGCTGTGCGATGCCGGATTCCGGATGTGCCAGGGTCGCTGGCCGTGCTGCTCACCGAGATCGGCTCGCTCGGCGCCAGCGTGCTCGACGTCGCGCACGAGCGGGTCTCGGCCGGCCTGCGGATCGACGAGGTGGAGGTCACGCTGCAGCTGGAGACGCGCGGGCCCGACCATCGCGAGGCGATCGTCGCGGCGCTGGCGGAGGCCGGATACTCGCTTCAGTTCATCTGAGGCGGTCTCCTGACCACGAGGGTGCGGGCGGCCTTGTCGTGCAGAGCCTGCCGTCGCGGGTCCCGGACCAGCCACAGGTTGTCGACGAGGAAGAAGAGCGGCACGACCTCGCCGCCCAGCACGAAGATCAGCGCCCGCAGGAACGAGGCGGGCAGGCTGACCCTGGACCGGGTCCCGGCCGTGACGACCCAGGTCCCGAGGGCCCGCTTGCCGATCGTGGTGCCCCAGTACCCGGTGAGCAGCCAGTAGTAGGTGATGGCCACGATGATCGTGGCAACGAGCACGATCAGGTACGGCCCGGTGGTGTTGCCGAACACGCGCCCGATTGCTCCGTGTGCGCCCGGCGCGCGGGTCGCCTGCGCGTCCACCGCGTTACTCATCCGGTTGGCGAACGAGGCGAGCAGCCGTCCCCACAG
This sequence comes from Streptosporangiaceae bacterium, assembly GCA_035532775.1. Classification (GTDB taxonomy): domain Bacteria; phylum Actinomycetota; class Actinomycetes; order Streptosporangiales; family Streptosporangiaceae; genus Chersky-822. Next base: position 8,411 of record DATKQH010000156.1, on the reverse strand, counting down.
GGCGCCGGTGACAAGCGTGAGGATCACGCTGTCGATGACGCACGCGAGCAGCCGGCGCCACCACTGGGCCAGCCCCGGGTCGGGCTCGGCGGGCGCGGCGGGCCGCGGCGCGTCCTGGGCGGCCTGGACCGTCGAGGGAGCGCGGGCGCCTGCGAGTGCCGGGGCCGCTGCGAGTGCGTGGGAATCCGGGATAGCCCCGGAATCCGGGCGGGCCTGGGAGTCCGGGCGGGCCTGGGAATCCGGGCGGGCCTGGGAGTCCGGGAGCGCCTGGGCGGCTGGGGCTGGCTGCGCAGGCACGGGTACCGGAGCTTGCGCGGTCTGCGGGCCGTGGCTCGGCGCAGGCGGACGTGTCACAGGCTCATGATGCCCCGCGTCAGGCAATCACGATCAGTAATTCTTCAATTGCTATCTGTAACGACGGGCTCCGGCCGCCCGCGTGCCGCGAGATCCGGCTCAGCGCAGTCCGGCAAAGACGCCGCCATGATCGCCTCTGGCGGGATGAGCGCGACAGCATCGGCGGCCCGCTGATGTCGCTATAGCAGCATCAAAGGTCCGCCGATGTCGCTGGCGGATGCGGTGCGAGCGTCTCAGAGGTTGCCGCGGCGCTCCTGCTCGCGCTCGATCGCCTCGAACAGGGCCTTGAAGTTGCCCTTGCCGAAGCCCTCGGATCCGTGCCGCTCGATCAGCTCGAAGAACACCGTCGGCCGGTCCTGCACGGGCCTGGTGAAGATCTGGAGCAGGTAGCCGTCCTCGTCGCGGTCGGCCAGGATCCGCAGCTCGCGAAGCTGGTCGAGGGGGACCCTGGTGTCGCCGACCCACTCACCGAGCGTGTCGTAGTAGCTGTCGGGCGTCGGCAGGAAGGTCACGCCGGCCCGCTGCATGTGCCGGACGGCCGCCACGATGTCATCGGTGGTCAGCGCGATGTGCTGGACGCCAGGCCCGCCGTAGAACTCCAGGTACTCGTCGATCTGCGACTTTCTCTTGCCGGCGGCCGGCTCGTTGATGGGGAACTTGACCTTGCGCGAGCCGTCCGCGACGACCTTGCTCATCAGGGCCGAGTACTCGGTCGCTATGTCGTCGCCGACGAACTCCTTCATGTTGGTGAAGCCCATCACCCGGTGATAGAAACCGACCCACTTGTCCATCCTGCCGAGCTCGACGTTGCCCACGCAGTGGTCGACCGCCGTGAAGAACGGAGCCTGCGCGGGGGTGACGACCGGGTCGGCGGCGATGTAGCCGGGCAGGTAAGGACCGGCGTAGTCGCCGCGCTGCACCAGCGTGTGCCTGGTGTCCCCGTACGTCGCGATCGACGCGAGCTGAACCTTGCCGTGGGAATCCTCCTGGACGTGCGGCTCCTCGATGGCCCGGGCGCCGTGCGCGATCGCGTAGCTGAAGGCGTCCTGCACCGACGGCACGCCGATGGCCAGGTCGATCACTCCGTCGCCGTGGGCGGCGACGTGCCTGGCCAGGTCGGTTCCGGTCGTAACCGGCCCGCGCAGCACGAACCGTGCCGTGCCGGAGTGGAGCACGTAGTCCGCCTCGTCACGGCAGCCGGTCTCCGGGCCGCGGTATGCCACGCACCGCATGCCGAAGGCGGTCGAGTAGAAGTGCGCGGCCTGGCGCGCGTTGCCGACCGCGAAGACGACCGCGTCCATGCCGGTGACGGGGAATTCGTCTGCCTGCCCGGCGATGCCGTGCGCTGCGGCGGTCTCTGCGGTCATGGTCGCACTCCTCGCTGGCGGCCGGATTGCTGGCGGCCGGACATCCGGGCGGCGATACTCCCTCGCAGCATCGGCCAGTAGGACAAGATGCGCAACCGTCAGTTGAGATGCTGGGCAGTTTGCTCAATAATGAACGCGAAACGCTAGCTGAGTTGAACAAGATGTGATGGAGGGCTGAACAGTGCTGGATGAGCTCGACGCCCGGCTGATCGACCTGCTCGCCGCCGAGCCGCGGATCGCCATCCTCGAGGCGTCCCGCCGGCTGGGCGTGGCCAGGGGCACCGTGCAGGCCAGGCTCGACCGGCTGGCCGACCGTGGCGTGATCACCGGCTACGGGCCCGACATCGATCCGGCCGCTCTCGGGCACGTGGTGACGGCATTCATCACGGTCGAGCTCCGGCAGCCTGGCGGGCGCGACGAGGTGGCCGAGCGGCTGTCCCGCATCGGCGAGATCCTCGAGGCGCACACGATCACCGGGCCGGGAGACATGCTGTGCCGCGTGGTCGCCAGGACCAACGCCGACCTGCAGCGGGTTATCGACGCGATCGTCGACGTGCCGGGCGTGCTGCGGACGTCAACCGTGATCGCCCTGGCGACGGCCGTCAGCTACCGGACAACTCCGCTGGTGCGCGCCACCGCCTCCGCGCGGACCCCGGCGTGAGCGCTCAGCCCGGATGGCCGGCTGCTGCGCCCGGCGGCGCCAGCTAGCCCGGCCGGCCCGGGCCCGGCTCACACTGGGCGAACTCGCTGGCGAGGCCGCAGACGATCTCGCTCAGCTCGTGGCGGTCAGGCACCTGCTCGGCGAGGTACATCCAGCCGACGCTGATCGCGCCCAGCACCATCATCATCCTGGCTCGCTCGGGCAGCGGCGCGTCCGGCTCGACGATCTGGTCGACCAGGCGCCGCGGTGCGGTCTTCAGGGTGCGCACCGCTGACGCCATCGTGTTCAGGACGGCCTGGTTCTGGTGGAGCATGCGGAAGACCTGGTCCCGCTCGGCCACGATGTCCACGTACCTGGCCAGTATCGCGCGCCGGGTTTCGGCGGTCCTCGGCTCTGACCGGGCCACGTCGATCAGGGCGTCCATCTGACCCTGGTAGTCCTCGACGAGGCTCTGGATGATGTCTTCCTTGGACTTGAAGTGGTAGTACAGCGCTGCCTTGGTCACGCCGAGCCGCTCGGCGATCTCCCGCAGCGACGTGCCCTCGTAGCCGTGCTCGGTGAAGAGCTCGACGGCGATCTTCTGAATCCGGGCGCGCGTGTCGGTGCGGGACGCCGCGGCCAGCCTGACCTCGGCGACGTGGTTCATGGTGACGCCTGCCTCTGCTGTAACCTACTTGACGACCGGTTAGTAAGAAGCTTATCCTGCTTCACGTTGAGATACTAGCCGGTCGGCAAGTAGGTTACGAATAAGACAGAAAGAGGAGTCTAGACATGGCTGAGGTCGAGGCGGTCGCTGGCGGGCAACCCGCGCCAGCGTTCGGGCGCAGACGCGATGTGATGATCGTGCTGCCCGGGCTGCTGCTGGCGCTGATCCTGGCCATGCTCGACCAGCTCGTGGTGTCGACTGCGCTGCCGCGGATCGTCGGTGATCTCGGCGGCCTGAACCACCTGTCCTGGGTGGTCACCGCCTACGTGCTCGCCTCCACCATCACGACGCCGCTGTACGGAAAGCTCGGGGACCTGTACGGGCGCAAGCGGCTGCTGATCGCCGCGATCATCATCTTCCTGGTGGGCTCGGCGCTGTCCGGCCTGTCGCACTCGATGGACCAGCTGATCGCGTTCCGCGCGCTGCAGGGACTCGGGGCCGGCGGCCTGATGGTCGGGGCCCTGGCCACCATCGGCGACCTTGTCTCGCCACGCGAGCGTGGCCAGTACATGGGCTACATGATGGCCGCGATGATGCTCGCGATGATCGCCGGTCCGCTGGTCGGCGGCTACATCACGGACACGCTGTCATGGCGGTGGATCTTCTACATCAACATGCCGGTCGGCGGCGCCGCGCTCGCCTACATCATCGCGACGCTGCACCTGCCGAAGCATAAGGTGCAGCACAAGATCGACTATCTCGGCGCCGGGGTGCTCGCCATCGGCGCGACGGCGATCGTGCTGGTCACCACCTGGGGTGGCAGCCAGTACGCCTGGGGATCCGTGACGATCATGTCCCTGATCGTGATCGCGGTCCTGGCCGTCGCCGCGTTCATCTGGGTAGAGAACCGGGCTACCGAGCCGATCCTGCCGATGCATGTCTTCAGGAACCGCAACTTCACGCTCGCCGCCAGCATGAGCTTCCTGCTCGGCCTGGCGATGTTCGGGGCGATGACGTTCCTGCCGCTCTACCAGCAGACGGTCCAGCACGCCTCGCCGACGGTGAGCGGCCTGCTGCTGATCCCGATGATGCTCGGCTCGACCGTGACGTCGCTGATCGCCGGTCAGGTGACGGTGCGGACCGGCAGGTACAAGGCGCTCCCGATCATCGGCGGCGCGATCATGACCGGCGGCATGCTGCTGCTGGCGAACCTCGGTCCGGCCACCTCGCGCCTGACGTCGATGTCCTTCTTCCTGATCTTCGGCATCGGCATGGGCTTCCTGATGCAGATCACCACGCTGATCGCGCAGAACAGCGTCGACCCGCGCGACATGGGCGTGGCGAGCAGCTCGCGGGCGTTCTTCCAGCAGATCGGCGGCTCGATCGGCGTCTCGATCTTCGGGGCGGTCTTCATCCGGGTACTGCACAGCTCCATGAGCAGCAAGCTCCCGGGCGTGCCGCTGCCAGCGTCGGGCAACAACATCAACCCGCAGACGGTGGCGCACCTGCCAGGGCCGGTGCGGGACGCCGTCTTCTCCAGCATCGCCCACGGCATTGACGCGGTGTTCCTGCTGGCCGCACCGGCTGCGGCGATCGTATTCGGGCTCGCCTGGCTGATCAAGGAGACCCCGCTGCGCGGCCGGGCCGACACGCCGGGCAGCGCGCCGGCTCACGAGCCGGAACTCGTCGCCTGACCAGGAGCTGACTGACAGCGGGCCGGATGCAGAACGGCCCGGGCCGCAAGGCCCGGGCCGTTCCCTTTCGTCCCTGGGCCGTCGTCGTTACATGCCGCCGTAGGGCACGGCGTCGATGATCTCCACGCTGAGCGGCTTCCCGTTCGGCAGGTTGTACTTCGCCGTCTCGCCGACCTTCTTGCCGGAGATGGCTGCTCCCAGCGGAGACCGCGGCGAGTAGACGTCAATCGGCGCGCCGCTCTCCTCGCGCGAGGCGAGCAGGAAGGTCGTCTCGGTGTCGTCGCCCTCAAACCGCACCGTCACCGTCATCCCGGGACCGACGACACCGTCGGTCCTCGGCGGCTCGCCTACCCGGGAATGCGTCAGGATGTGGGTGAGCTGGTGGATCCGCGCCTCCTGCTTGCCCTGCTCTTCCTTGGCAGCGTGGTATCCGCCGTTCTCCCGCAGGTCGCCTTCTTCCCGAGCCGCCTCGATCTTCTTGGCGATGTCGATCCTGCCCTGGCCGGAGAGGTAATCGAGCTCAGTCTTGAGCCGGTTGTATGCCTCCTGCGTGAGCCAGGTCACAGTGTCGTCGCGGGTCTCGGTCACAAGCACTCCTCGCATCCGCTGTGCGGAACTGAACAATCCGCCGGGCCCGAGCCGGGCCCCTCGTGAGGGGGTAATCCATCGAGACTACTTTGTCCATCCGACTCAATTCAACCATCTACAGGTCAGAAAATTTTTTCGAACAAATAAACGAGCACTGAACTCGAACGGGATGGCTTATCTAGCGGCCGCGGCCATTCGTAACCCCCCGAATGCGGAGAAAAGCAATCGGGCGGGCCGGCCAGCGCGCCCAGCGCGATCATGATGGCCGACGACGCGATCACGATGACCTGACGAGGAGCCTTCGGCTAGTAGGCTGGCTCGCTGCGGCGGAATGCCGACGCCGGTCTGGCTTGTTCAGACTCGGGGGGAATCATGTGATTCGCGCCACGCCAGGGATGGCCGGCGCGGCAGCATGATCTGTTCGTTTCAGCCGGCTGTCGAGAGGGATCTCCCGATGTCATCTGTAAGTCTCGGCCAAGCTCCTGCTTCGCCCGAGCCAGCGCCAGCATCTGGCGCGATGCTGGCCTGCGGCGACGGGCCGCTGCGGCTGATGGCGGTGCACGCTCATCCGGATGACGAGTCGAGCAAGGGCGCGGCGACGATGGCGCGCTATGTCCGCGAGGGCGTCGATGTCCTGGTCTGCACGCTGACCGGCGGCGAGCGCGGCGACATCCTGAACAAGGCGATGGACCGGCCGGAGATCAGGGCCGACCTGCCGGGGATCAGGCGGGCCGAGATGGCCATGGCTCGCGACATCCTGGGCGTCAGGCAGCAGTTCCTCGGTTTTGTCGACTCCGGGCTGCCCGAGGGCGATCCGCTGCCGCCGCTGCCCGAGGGGTGCTTCGCGCTCCAGTCGCTCGAGGTGGCGGCCAGGCCGCTCGTCCAGGCCGTACGGGAGTTCCGGCCGCACGTCATCCTCACCTACGACGAGAACGGCGGCTACCCGCATCCCGATCACATCATGACGCACCGCGTGTCGGTCGAGGCATTCGAGGCGGCCGCCGATCCCGACCGCTATCCGGACTGCGGTGAGCCGTGGCAGCCGTTGAAGCTGTATTACTTCGTCACGTTCCACCGGGCACGATTCACCGCGCTGCACGAGAAGATGATCGAGCGCGGTCTGGACTCGGCGTACGCCGACCGGCTGGCCGAGTGGGCCGACGAGGAAGACGAGCCGCGCGGGCGCGAGTACGAGATCACGACGAAAGTGCCGTGCGCGAACTACTTCGAGGTCCGGGACCAGGCGCTGATCGCGCACGCTACCCAGGTCGATCCGAACGGCGGCTGGTTCGCCTGCCCGGTCGAGATCCAGCGGGAGGCATGGCCGACGGAGGATTATCACCTCGCCAGGTCGGTGGTGGATACTGGCAAGCCAGAGGACGATCTCTTCGCCGGCATCCGAGAGAAGGTGCGGCTGTGACGGTTCTGGCCGCCTCGCAGAGCATTCTTGACCAGCCAGGGACAGTAGCGTTTCTCGTCATCTTCGGCATGGGCGTCATCCTGTTCTTCGTGTTCAGGTCGATGTCCAAGCACCTGGGCAAGATCAATATGGCGGCCCGGGCCGAGGCTGAGGCGGCCGCCAGGGCACAGGGCGGGACGGAGTCCGAGGCCGACTCGCAGAGCCGCGCGGGGGCGGCGGACAGGTCGGCTTAGCCGTCCAGGCTCATGCCGTAGACCAGCAGCGCGACCTCCGGGGCCGGCGACCAGTCCCGCTCGGGCAGCCGGACGAAGCCGGCCTGCTCGTACAGGTGATGCGCGGCGCGCATTCCGGGCTCAGTGCACAGGACCAGGTGGCGCACGCCCAGCCGGGCCGCCCGCTCGATCAGCCGCGTCAGCAGTTCCCTGCCCACGCCCTGGCCCTGGACCTGCGGCCGGACCGCCAGTGCGCGGATCTCCGCCTCGTCCGGCCCGGCGACGACCGGACCGCAATCCGGCCACGTCTGGAGCATGATCGTGCCGACGATGTGCCCGTGCTGGCGTGGGTCTATCGCGTCCGCGCTGTCAGCCCTAGCCTGATCATCGTTCTCCGGCAGGCAGGCGACCAGCACGTGGCCAGTCCCATCGGCGCCAAGGCCACGGAGCGTCGGGGCGTAACCGGATCCTGGCGAGATGAAGCCGCCAGCCTGGTAGGCCCCGATCCTGATGTCGCCGACCTCGGCCAGCTCGGCTGGCGTCGCATCCCGAATCTGCACAAGTCCATCTAACCGGACTCGGCTTGAACCCGGCCCGTGTCCCTCCGGGGCCGGGGGGCACGCCGAGGCCGGGAGCCCTCCAAGCTGCTGGGCGTCTCGCGCCGCAGATCGCCTGAGCTGAAGAGTCTGCGGTTACGCGAAGAGAATGCGGCAGCCGGCGACGCAGAACTTACCCCTAAGCCTGGCGCGCGACCCGTCGGCGCAACTCCTCATGAATTGGCGTCAACATCACGGCCGAATCGCCCGTCTTGCGGCCAGCGAACCGAACTAGTGATAGGTGCCGGGCCTCCCGCCCACCCGCCTCGGTGACCTAGCATCGTCAGATATCTATCGCCGCCGCGACGCGCGGCGGCCACATGCGCGAGACCTGCGAGGGAGCAAGGCATGACCACGGCTCAGTCAGTGCCCGAGGTGCCCGTCTCCGAGGTTCCGGACAGCGGATGGCTGCTCGACGTGCGGGAGCCCTACGAGTGGGCCGCCGGGCACGTCCCGACCGCCACGCACATCCCGCTCGCGCAGCTCAACCATCGCGCCGCCGAGATCCCGCACGACGACACCGTCTACGTGATCTGCCGGTCGGGCATGCGCTCGGCGCGGGTCGTGATGGCATTGGCCCAGGCGGGCTGGCAGGCCGTCAACGTGGCCGGCGGCATGCAGGACTGGGCGGCGGCGGGCCGGCCGATGGTCAGCGACTCGGGGGCCGCTCCTACCGTGGCCTAGCTCCTACCTAGCTCCTGCCGTGGCCTAGGACGGCTCTGAATAAGCCCGGTGCTGCGAGCCGCGTCCGGGCGGGCTGACTGGCCGTGTTAACCGGGCAGTGCCCGATTGTCTCGGCCCTGCTCGCGTGAGCAGCCCGGTTGGCGTTCCGGGCCGCTGACGCGGCTGTGCTGACAGCGGCCGGGGTGCCTG